>NZ_JAZBJZ010000023.1:0-54340 GCF_036349135.1 Tumidithrix elongata BACA0141 | reverse complement strand
TTCTTCTCTCTTTTTATTTTCGTTTTTCGTCTCTGACTGATTTTTAGAGGTGCCCCTATGTTACTAAAGCAAATCACTATGATAATTCCATTGAAGTTTGAGATAATGCTCTAGCATAGAAATTAGATTTTGGAACTGTAAAGGTTTGTCGAGAAAATCATTGCATCCCACTTCAAAACTTTTCTGGCGATCGCTTTCTAAGACACTTGCCGACCATGCAATCATTGGAAGTGTTTTGAAATCAGGGTGCTGTCGCAGTTGAGCAACCATCTCAAATCCATCCATTTCGGGCATCCAAAGGTCTACCAAGATTAGATCGGGCTGTCTTTCTATGGCTTTGCTTAAACCTTCTTGACCGCTACTTGCCTCAATAACCTCAAAGCCAATAGGTTCTAAAAGTTGGGTGATGATGGAACGATTGTGCAGTTTATCGTCGATCGCTAAAATTATCTGTTTTTTGCCCAGATAACCTGTAATTTGTTTTTCTTGAGAAAGGAGGAAACCTTCTGTCCCTTTTACAACAGGGATTTCCAGATCCACCCAAAATGTACTCCCTTTACCAAACGTACTCTTGACCTCGATCGCACTGCCCATCACCTTGACGATTTCTTGACTAATCGTTAAGCCTAAACCTGTTCCTCCCGTACGATGGGTTGGAGCGCTTACCTGCTCAAAGGGCTGAAAAATTTTCTCCATCTGTTCTAGCGTCATGCCGATACCCGTATCTTGGCATTGAAAGCGCATCTTCACTGAAGATTCCTTTTGACTTAGAACATCAACTTTCAAGCAGACTGAGCCGCGATCGGTAAATTTAAAGGCATTACCAACCAGATTGAGTAACACCTGTCGTAGCCGCCGTTCGTCAAATCTCACAACTTCAGGTAGGGAAGGATCGAGCTGATAGATAAACTCAATCTGTTTTTCTTGCGATCGCATAAGACAAAACTCTTTGACACTATCCAAAAATGTCAGTAACTGCACATTTGTCGGCAGAAGTTCCATTTTGCGGGATTCAATTTTGGCAAGATCGAGCACGTCATTAATCAAGTCCAAGAGGTGATTGCCAGATTCCTTGATAATCCTGACGCTTTTACGATCGCGATCGTTTAATTTATTAGAGAATTCCAATAATTGCACGTAGCCCAAAACACCATTCAGGGGGGTGCGTAACTCGTGGCTCATATTGGCAAGAAATTCGCTTTTAGCAAGATTCGCGGCATCAGCTAGCTGCCTAGCGGTATCTAATTCACTCGTGCGTTCCGCTACTTTCGCCTCTAAGGAATTAGAATACTCAGCCAACAGTTGATTAGCTCTCTCTAGATTTTGAATTGAGAGCGCCAAGGCAGCATTGGCTTCCTGTAGTTGTGACACATAGACACAGGCAGTCATCATGAATACTGAGCCAGCCAGCGTCAGCAGGGGCGGGATAACGGGTATCCACCAAGCATTCAGAAAGAGGATGTAGGTGATGCCGATCGCGATCGCGCTTCCGATCGCTAAAATCAAGATCGCTTTTAATGAGAAGATGACAAGCGATCGCTTTGACTGAACTTTCCAAACCATGCCTGCACCCAGCAATGCCCAGCCCACAATCCACAGCATTTCTACTGGTTCGCTCCATGTCTTGAACAGAGGGCGGTTGTCTAAAACGGCACTAAGAATTTGGCTGGCAAGATTTGCTTGGAACTCCACTCCCGAAAGTTGGATGGGTGAGGCGGAAAAGTTACTGCTGTAAGGCGTGTAAAAAACGTCATTTAAACTAGGGGTTTGAGCCCCAATCAGAACGAGGCGATCGCGCATCAGATCGGCAGGAATGCGATTCTCTAGGACATCTTCCAATGAAATGCTGCGAAATTTGAGCGTCGAGCCGCGATAATTTGCCAAAATTTGATAACCGCCCGCATCCGTACGAACATAGCCCCCATCGTTTGCTTCAAGGGGTACGAGAACTGTGTTGCTGAGTTGTAGAAATCCATCCTTGGATGTTTTCGACGAGATACCCCGATCTTTGAGATAGGTCAATGCCAATGCCAAACCCATACTCGGTAGTTCTTCCTCACCCTCAGCCATGGGGTAAAGGAACCCACGCCGCAACTTCCCATCGGCATCAACTATTACGTCATTGGCGGCGACCTGTCCCTGCTGCTTTAAAATAGGTGGCGGTAAAATTTTAGGACTGTAGCGATCGCCAATACTTTTTTCAATACCTAGGAGATTGGGGGTCGTCCTAAAAACTTCAGCGAGTTCGCTATAGCCAGAACCAACGGGTACATCTCGATACAAGTCTAAGCCGATCGCTTTCGGCTTTTGAGCGCGGATTTGGCGTAACAATTGTGCCAAGGTCGCATCCGATAGGGGCCATTTACCCAGATAGCGAATATCCGACTCTTGGACACCAACGATCACAATCCGTTCGTCTGGCACTTCGGCTGGGCGCAAACGCATGTACACATCAAAGGCTGTCCACTCGCTCGGTTGCAACCACCCCAACCAGCGTACACCTAAGACGATTAATGAAACACTCGATACAGAGAGCGCTAGACCACTCCACTTTTTTAGCTGCTGTGTCAGCGTTGCCCTAAAGAATTTCAATGGTTTAATGGCGATCGCTACATCGACTTGCTGGCAACTGTTTCGTTGAGCCCAACTTGGTGGAGTAATGACTGGAGTAGTGCGGCTCCTTTGGCGCGATCGGGACTACTTGCAGATGTATCTAACAAAGCAGCGAGGGCATCGTACCAGAGTCCACTGCCTGCGTAGTCGGAAGCTTTTTGAACGGTAGATGTTGCCATAGCTAGGCATTCCTTGAGTTCTGTGCTAGGCGTAACGCGATCGATCCAGCCACGGGCATAAACCGATTGGGAAGGGTGTTCGGGATTGCAAATCAAAGAAACTGTCCAGCGATATTCTTTGCCAACTTGTAGCTCCGCAGCCTCAGGGGGCAAGGTAAATTGCATAATTCCCGCCTGTTTAACAGGTAGCTCCTTGACGAAAATAGGCTGGGCTGCACCTGTTTCAGTCAGGGCAAATTGCAACGGCATCGAGGGTACTGCAGAGAGATACCAAGCAAAGGTGGGACGGGCGGCGATCGTGCGAGCAGTATGATCGTTAGGAATTAGCAACTGTAGGCTGACAGGCTGAGCGTTGGGGCATCCTCTAGCGCCCCCTCCTTGAGTGCGCTGTGGGCGAGAGCGACCAGCAGGAGGCACATATCCCTGCTCAGTATTTGCAAACAAAATCCCCGGCTCACACAAACCGACCAGCAGAGCTCCCGCTAGACCCATTGAAGCCTGAAGATGTAATTTTTTTAGTATAGGAGTCATTACCCACCTCATAATTTTTAGATGTCTTAGCCCTAAACACATCCGATTGTCTGTTACTTTGGATGTTTATTGACCGATCGAACTGAACTACTAAGAACCTACAAAATTTTAGAATTTGAACTCAAAGATAAATTTTATGACTAAATTCTCAATAGAAAAACGATGAAAACCTGATTGAAAACCATAAACTGTGTAGGTTACAATCCCAGTCTACAATATATTTATCTCGGATTGAACTCTAAAGCAATCAAATCTTCTGTAGCAATTAATTGTCTAAATTTATTGCTACAGATATCTATGAAGATCCCATTGAATTCAACGATCTACTTGCGACCATATCGTTCCAAATTTCGTTCCAAAAATCATCCTAGCTCTCTATTTTGGTTGGGACTAGCGATCGCTTCGCTAAATGTTATTTTCATTTATCCAACCCTGCCAAATGCAAAAGCTTGGGCAGAAACTGAAGGTACGAGCCAACAGGCGGAGTCTTTTTATCAGAAAGGACAGTTTCGCGAAGCGATCGCCCTGTGGTTGCAAATACTGGAACAGGTGACAAGTCCTCCAACCAAAGCGGCACTTCATAGCAATTTGGGGATTGCCTATCGTCAAGTCGGGCAGATGTCTGAGGCGATCGCGCAATGGCAACAGGCGATTAAAATCTATCAAACCATTTATCAAGCCTCTAACGACCCGAGCGATCGCGCGAAACTAACCCAGGTAACGATCGACCAAGCACAGGTCTATACTGCGATCGGTCAACATCGACAGGCAATCGACTTACTGCGATCGGTAACAACCCTGTTAGCACAATCAGCTAAGAGTCCAGAATACCAACAACTAGCGATCGCCACCCAAGGAGCTTTTGGGAATGCCTACTTGGCTGCGGGTGACTACGATCGAGCCCTGACCTTCTATCAGGAGGGGATGAACCTCGCATCTACACTTACAGAAAATTCCAAATCCTTAGCGTTGGGATGGCTAAATGTCGGTAATACCTTAGCCAAACGGGCAGAGCGTTACAATATCCAGATCCAATCAGCAACAGATGAGGGAGAACGGATAGAGGTAGCACGCCTCAAAGAACTACGCGATCGCGATTTAGCAGAAGCTCGCAGTGCCTACGATCGCGGTCTCAACCAAAAGCTCCAACATCCCGATCCGCTGTTTAGGGTAAAAGTTCTGCTCAATCTTGCCCACCTTCTCAGAGATACTAAAAACGAAGAGTTTGCTAGCTATCAACAGGAAGCCGCCGCGATGCTTGCAGCAATCCCTCCTTCCCGCGACAAAGTCCAAGCCCTGATCGATCTGGCTTCTCTCTCTCCACCACTGAACCCTAAAACTCCATCTACCCAAGAGATGGCTGCCCTCGAAAACGCGATCGCGACTGCCCAAATCATTGGCGATCGCCGATCGGAATCCTTTGCCCTAGGTTCGCTAGGTCGAATTTACGAACTGCGCGGCGAACTGGCGCAAGCACTGACCTTTACCGATCGCGCTCAATGGATCGCGCAACAAATTAATGCGGGAGATAGCCTCTATCGCTGGCAGTGGCAAGCAGGCAGGATTTATAAAGCTCAAGGAAAACATCAAGATGCAATGGTCGCTTATCGACAAGCGATCGCATCCTTACAAAGCATTCGCAGCGATCTGATCGACGCCGATCGTAGTTTTCAATTTGACGTGCGCGATGAAGTCGAGCCAGTCTATCGTGAGTTGATGGAATTGCTGTTGGCAACGCCCGAATCGCCCACTCGCAATCGTCAGATCGAAGAAGCTCTGCAAGTTTCCGAACTGTTGCGTTTATCGGAATTACAAAACTTTTTTGGAGATGAATGCTTAGAAATTCAGGCAGTGCGTCAAGTCGAGCAAATTTTTGGGCAACAAAAAGCCGCCTTCGTCTATTCCATTATCCTCGAGCGCCAAACTTACATGGTTCTACGCTTACCCGATGGCACGCTCAAGACCTATCAGATCGAGCGATCGCAGGAGCAGTTGGTTAAAAAAATAAAGTCCTTTCGTTTTGCCTTAGAAAATATCGCCACTGACGAATATCCTTTGCCTTCTCAAGAAATTTATAATTTACTGATCCGTCCGATGGAGGCAGATTTAGCGCGATCGCAGATCGATTTACTGGTATTTATTAATGATGGGGCTTTGCGAAGCATTCCAATGGCAGCGTTACATGACGGCAAGCAATTCTTAATTCAAAAATATCCCATTGTTTCTCTGTTAGGCACAAATCTTTCCAGCGCATCCACAGATTCACCTCAGCTACGACTGATTTCCTTTGGACTCAGCGAAGCGATTTCGCCCTTTACAGCCTTGCCAAGTGTGCCTGCGGAACTTCAAGAAATTAACAACTTAATCGGCGGCGAGAAATTTCTAAATCGCGATTTTACCTTTGAAACCTTAGAACGCAAAATCAAAGAAGGCTTTACGGTTGTCCATATTGCATCCCATGCTAAGTTTGGGACTACACAAAACGCAACATTCGTTCAGGCATTCGATCGCCAAATTTCCCTAGAGCAATTGGAAACGCTATTACGTTCTAGTGCTAGTTCCATCGAACTATTGGTTTTAAGCGCCTGTCAGACCGCAGAGGGGGATAACCGCGCAACCTTAGGATTAGCAGGCATGGCACTGCGATCGGGTGTAAAAAGCGTGCTTGCACCGCTTTGGGCAGTGAATGATGAGGATGTAGTCCCTTTGATGGCAGATTTTTATCGTGAATTGCGTAAACCGGGCGTAACGAAAGCCGTGGCATTGCAACGCGCCCAAATCAAGAGTATTACCAGCTATAGCGGCCATCCTGCGATCTGGTCGCCATTTATTTTGGTAGGAAATTAGACTTGACTCTGTGAGATGGAAGTCTTTACTAAAATGTAAAGCTGCATGAAGTTTAAATCGATAGGAGAATGTGGCACTATGATGGTGTAGGGGGGAAGACACGAACATCACAAGATGCCGTGAAACATGCAAGCATGATTTTTTTGCGAATCTATTACTGTAAAAATTCAAATCTGGTCTCACAGGCGATCGCAAGTGGGATATTTGTTTTGGGTTTAAGCTTTGTTGGGAATTTATTATGCAAACCATCGATCGCTCTGGCGCAGCCCATATCCGATGGCACAACTGGGACGTTGGTTACACCCAATCTCACCATTAATGGAATTCCTAGCGATCGCATTGATGGTGGAACTCAGAGAGCGAATAATCTCTTCCATAGCTTTAGCCGCTTTGATGTGGTAGGCGGACGGGGTGTATATTTCAGCAATCCGTCTAGCGTTACGAATATTTTTGCCCGCGTGACGGGTGGTACGGCTTCTACGATCCTCGGGCGACTGGGTGTGTTAGGAGATGCCAATCTGTTTTTGCTCAATCCTCAGGGCATTCTTTTTGGATCTAATTCAAGTTTAGATTTGAGCGGCTCTCTATTTGTGACTTCAGCCGATCGTATCCACTTTGCGGATGGTACGACCTTTAGCGCCATCAATCCCGAACTGTGTTCGTTATTGACTTCTAGCATTCCGATCGGTCTTGGTTTTGGCTCCCATCCCGGACAGATTAGAGTCCAAGGCTTAGGGAATCAATTTGTAGCACAGTCAATCTTTAGTCCAATTAATACGACAAATTCTCCTGATGGTCTAAAAGTTAAGCCTGGACAGACCATTGCTCTAATTGGTGGCGATATTCTTTTGGATGGAGGCATTTTAACCGCTCCTAACGGCAAGATCGAGCTAGGTAGCGTGCGAGGAGGAATTGTCGGATTAAACAAAGACACGACGCTAAACTACAGTAATATCACAAGTTTTGGCACCATCGAAGCCAGATCTACCGCAGGGCTAAACGCCAGTGGATTGATTCAGTTACAAGCAGAAAATATGTACTTGCGCGGTTCAGATATTTTATCTCAAAATTTTAGCAATCTGCCCGCAGGGAATATTATCCTTAATGCCACAGGCTCTATTGAAGCTGGAAATATTAGAAGTGAAATTTTAGGCTCGGGTGCAGGTAGCTCTATCTTGATTTCGGCGAAACAACTGGCGATCGCTAATGGTACAGGCATTGCTACGCGTTCCTATAGCAATGCCAACGGTGGAAATATCAGTTTCAACATATCAGATTCTTTTTCTATCGATGGTTTTAGTGCGAGTGCGCTTGGCAATAATATTGTTACAAGTACAGTGAATTCCTTATCCTTCGCGAATGGAAAGTCAGGGGATTTAAGTGTTTCCACAAAGCAATTTCAAATATTAAACGGGGGAATCTTCACGACGACCGCAGTGGGAACGGGTAATGGTGGGAATATTAACATTCAAGCTGATTCCATCAAACTTCAAGGGTTTGTCCCGACGCTCTTTATCCCCAGTGCAATTTCTGCTTCAACGCTCACACTGGGCAATGCTGGTAACGTAACTATCAACACGCGTCTATTGTCTGTTTTAGATGGTGGTAGACTCGATGCTTCCACTGCCGCTGTTGGTTCGGCTGGCAGTTTGACGGTCAATGCTTCTGAACAAATTTTAGTCAGCGGTACTGTACCGAATTCCCGCAATCCCAGTTTGATTATTTCTTCAGCAAATGCGCTCGATCCCTCTTTACAGCAACTTATTGGTGTGACATTGCCTTTAGTCGGTAATTCTGGCGAGTTAACTATCAATACGCCCAAACTAGAAGTAACCAATGGTGCAAGGGTTTCTGTTAGCAATGATGGTATGGGTGTGGCTGGGAATTTAAGCGTGAATGCCAATACCATCTTAGTCAGCGATCGCGGTAGCATCACAGCTGCAACTGCTTTGGGGCGAGGCGGCAATATTAACTTACAGGTGCGCGACCTGCTTTTGTTGCGAGGCGGTCAAATTTTAGCCACTGCGGGGGGAACGGGAAATGGCGGCAACATTACAATCGATGCAGGGCTAATCGTGGGTGTAGAAGGAAGCCAAATTAATGCGAACGCATTTATGGGGACTGGTGGCAATATTTTTATTAGGACACAAGGCTTGTTTTTTGCGCCTGATAGTTCGATTACAGCCAGTTCTACACTGGGTATTAGCGGGATTGTATCTGTCTCGAACCTCGATCTAACTTCTAAAAATGCTTTTGTCTCGCCATCGCTCGAATTCGTCAAGGTCGATACCCTAGTCTCAAACAGTTGTTTGGCAAAGCGCAATGCCACCCAGGGTAGCTTTGTCGTAACGGGGGCAGGCGGATTGCCCGACAATCCTTACAATCGTTTTGTGGGGGGATATCCTGTGACACCGATTCAGCCAATTCCCGACTTGGCAAGTTCCCTTTCACCCTCCACAAATCCTAACTCTTTAAATCCTAATTCTTTAAGCCCTAGCTCCTTACCCCCTAACTCTTTAAAGAATCCACAGGATAACCGACAATGGCAACCAGGCGATCCAATTGTGGAGGTGCGAGGTTTAGCGAAGACAAGTAGCGGAGAAATTTTACCCGTGGTTTCCTATGCCGAGGCGATCGCGTTGCTATGTCCTCCAAATCCTAAAAACCCGTCACCTGCAACAAAAAATTAAGGCTTTGGGTTTGGGTTCCACTTCCGAGGTTGTTGACAGAAGTTAGCGGTGTTGCCCACTCTAACTTTACCCGCACATTGGGGTGAGGATTCCAATGTAGACCGATGCCCGCACTGGATAGCGTACTAGGAGGAATATCGCTATTGCGGCTACTCCAAACCCGACCAATATCGAAAAACGGAGCGATTTGTACCAAGCCTAGCGCGCGATCGCGTAACAAGGGTATGCGAAATTCGACCGTACCGAGCACTCCACTATCGCCAACACCCAGATTTTGGCGGTAGCCACGCACGGTTTCACTGCCGCCAATGCCAAACTGTTCGAGCGGTAAAAGCGAATTGTCGGTGAGTTGTGTCCCCAATCGGACGATTGAGATAAAGTCCTTTCCTAGTGCTTGTACCCACTGAAATTGTCCTTGCCAGCTAAAAAATCTGCCATCTGTTCCCGAGTCATTCACCGTTGCGCCAAAAATGCCAAGCCCAAAATTAAACTGCGATCGCGCGTCTAACACTCGATTGGTCGTACGTTCTGACCAAGATTGACTAAAGCGTAAAACACTCACCGCCGAACGCCCATTTTCCGAACCGACCGAAAAGGAGAAGGGAATATCATCGAGTAAAAATGTTTGGCTTTCCCTTAGGTCAAGCGCCAGACCTAAAGAAAGTTCGCTGTTGGGATCGCGCCATAAGAAATGGCGATAACCGATGGAAGCAGTTTGCGATCGGCTATTAATTCCGAGCGATGAAAAAGGCGGTTCGATAATTCGGCTCGAATCCCAGTCATAACGCAGTAACAAATCGGATTGTGCAGTTATGGGCAATTCGTAGCGCACGCCATATCTGCGGGTGCCTTCCGTACCCCCTAGATCGATTCTCAATAGATCGCCCAAGCCACTGAGATTTCGCGTTGCCACAGTGCCATATAGACCCGTATCCCCAACGCTAGGGGACTCAATATTAGCTAGTGTCAGCGAACCGATCCAAGGATTTGCTTCCGACAACTGCACGGTCAAAATATTACGACCGACGCTACTTCCTGCTTTTAGTTCAGCTTTTACAGAACTAAACAAGGGATTGATTTGTAAGAGCTGCAAACTTGATTCGAGGCTGCGGATATTGACTGGGCGCGTACCCGCTTGTGTTAGACGCGATCGCGCGTAGTCCTCCTGTAAATGGGATAGTCCGATAATATCAATGCGTTCCAATTCGCCCTCTACGACCTGAACGCGAACGATGCCCTTTGTAAAATCTTGGTTTTGTGCGGGTAGAAATGCTCCCGACGTTAGATAGCCATTACGGGTATAGAGATCGGTAATGGCAGCACGAATCGCCAATAAATCCTGCGTGGTGGATGACTTGCCTAAAAAAGAAGCGACTTCTTGCTGTAATTCCTGTTGGGAAAAGACTGTACTGCCCAGCACTTCAATCTTGCGAACAGTTACAGCTACCTCTGGGGCGATCGCGGGAGGATTTGGAGGAATGTTCTGAGCGCTAACTACAGTTGCGAAGTTTATTTGAGCGGCAAAGAACAAGAGCCATAACTTATCCAACTTCATAGGTCAAAAAGGCATATTACCCAAATACATAACTGGGGCTGCAAAAAATACGTAAACTAAGTCAGTTCGTCACAGAATGAGGATTCTGCTCGATAGTTAACTCATGGTTGGCGAACTCGATCTGGCAGGCATCCCAAAGCAGTTGCATCGGCATATGTAATGACAGGCAAAATCTGCCCACTTGCGGTCTTGGTTAATCCCCGCATTTCGACAATTGGATCGCCTACTTGCCATTGCCAACTAGATGAAGGCGATCGCGGGTCAGCATCTGGTTTTGGCGAGGGTTTGACTTGGATATGCGGCAAGCCTTGGATTGATGTTACATGATACTCACCCACAAATCGGTTGTAAGGATTATAGGGTAAACCACCCACTCCAGTAACGACAAAACTGCCCTGCGTGGCATTGCGCTTTGCCAAACAACTATTTGTAATAAGAATATTATCTTTCTGATAATTGCCTAATAACAATGCAAATTTAAGATAGTCTGCTAAATCCAAATATTCTGCTTCTCGAAATACAAGGATATTGGGCACCTCTAAAAATTCAAAATAATTGAGAATACAGACGAAGCATCAAGGCTTTCAGGTTCTTTTTATTGAGAATAAGCCAATTAATAGAGGTGCCCTATTGCTAATCAGATTGGTAATGGTTGTGGCTCCGGATCCACCTCCAGCATTTGATGCACTAAAGAGCAATGCAAATTGACCGCTAAAGAAAAGACGCAAGCCACTTGCCCCTAGTCCATTCAAAAAGATCGAACTGTTGTTGCTTGCTGTACTAGGAGTTTGCAGGATAATACCCACTGAACTATTCCCATTACCTTGCTGGATTTTTCCGCTAGGTGCCGTCAACAAACCATTGCTAACTAGAAAATCACCGCCATTTTTGGGAATGATCGTTAGTGGAGCAGCAAATTGGCTTTCTAAGGCATTGGATTGAACGTTTCTAGCGTTATTACCAAAGCCCAAGCCGATCGGGATGCTAGAAGTCAATAAGGACGTAGGCTCAGGGCTGACCGCACTAAAGGTTGTCCCATCGGCAAAGTAGATGCGATCGGCTGATGTCAGAACAAGAGAGCCAGTAACATCCAAACTCGCATTCGGGGATAAAATAATACCTTTGGGGTTGAGCAGAAACAAATTAGCACTACCCAGAACTCCCAATCGACCCAGAATATTGGAATTTGTCCCGCCAGTCACGCGGGCAAAAATATTGGTGACCCCAGATGGATTACTAAAATATACACCGCGATTATTGGCAACATCAAACTTCGTAAAGCTATGGTAGAGGTTGCCCCCCCGTTGCGTGCCCGCATCAATGCGATCGCTAGGAATTCCATTAATGGTAAGATTTGGGGTAACTTGCGTTCCAGTGATGCCATCCGATACGGGCTGGGTAAAAGCACTCAAGGGAAACACTAAACTGCCAACCAATCCACATGTAATTGATGTAATTGTCCGAAGGCTGCGCTTGGACTTTTGTAAGCACCATAAAATTTGTAAGCACCATAAAAAAGGATTGGTATTCAAGGGTGTTTCATTCATTTCGTAGGGCTTGAGCCAAGCTTTAGGAAAGGAGCTAAAAGCATAACTTTAATGGAAAGTTGTGGATATTTGCCCAAAATTTGGATCAGATGATAGATGAATTTATACAAAAGTGAAAGCGATCGCACGTAAAGAAACCAGTAAGTAGTAAATTCAATAGTTAGATCTAAACAATTCTTAGGAATTACGTAGGAGCTGTGTGAGCGATGCTATTGAAACTATTCTTGCTTGCCTTATTGAACACCTCTTCATTGGATGGTGCGGTCAAGAGTCCATCAGATTTTACTGTAAAGTTATCGCAACCATCCCAAGGTGCGACAACTTTCAAGACTCGTTCCGACGCCAACGTAATTGCTGAGACGAAACCTGCAACGAAACCTACAAGCTTTGTCAAGCCATTAACACCTAAAGCGGCTATCGAACGACTCTTTACAACCCCTAAATTGCAAGACAATTGGTTTACCGCTGAGTTTTTGGCACAGGTCTCAACAGCTCAGATTGAGGCATTAATTGCCAATCTCAAGCCCCTCTTAGGCACGTACAAACAGGTCAAGGAATCAGGGAAAAACTATGTTGTAATCGGCGATCGCGCCACAATTCCCGCCACAATCGCTCTAAATGATAAGGGGCAAATTTCTGGCTTATATTTTGGCAATCCAACCATTAACGATGTCAATGATGTGGTGAAAGGCTTTAAGGGCTTACCTGGCAAAGTCGGACTCTTGGTCATCGAAGGAAATTCTGCTCGGATCTCGATAAATAGCGATATGCCCCTTGCGGTTGGCTCGGCGTTTAAACTAGCGGTGCTAAAAGCGCTTAAATCACAGATCGCATCAGGTAAGCACACTTGGGGTGATGCGATCGCGCTTAAAGCCAAGTACAAAGTACTCCCTACAGGAATTTTACAAACTTGGCCAGAGGGATCTCTATTAACGATTCAAAGTGCGGCAAGTTTGATGATTTCCCTGAGCGATAACACGGCCACCGATATGCTGATCGATCTGGTTGGTAGAGAGAAGATCGAAGCGATCGCCTCCAGAAATCGTCCGCTTTTAACTTTAAGAGAATTCTTTGTACTCAAGAGTTCCCAAAATTCAGAGCTGTTAAAACGCTATCATGCTGGCAATGAAGCTGAACGAAAGAGCATATTGACAGAGTTAGCAAAACTCCCATTACCAAAAGCTGAGGAACTCTCATTAATCCCTAGTATTGAGCTAGAGGCGGAGTGGTTTCTGACCAATGGAGAACTCTGCGCTCTGATCGGAGATGTTGCAGATTTGCCATTAATGTCGATTAACCCTGGTATCGCAAATCCGACGAGTTGGGAGAAGATCGCTTTTAAGGGGGGATCGGATGTGGGAGTTCTCAATCTAACCACATGGCTTAAAGCCAAAAATGGGAAAACCTATTGCGTCTCTGCAACATGGAATAACACCACAGCCCTTGAAGAGTCTAAGTTCTTTAGTCTATACTCAGCCCTGCTCGAAAGCCTGAAATAGCATCATCACCGATATGAAAACCCTTGCTTTAATTGCTCACGATCGCAAAAAAGATAATATCGTTCAGTTTGCCCAAAAACATCGAGAAATATTTTCGCAATTTCACCTAATTGCTACAGGAACAACGGGACAGCGCATTCATGAGGCGACAGACTTAGATGTGGAATGCATGTTATCGGGTCCATTGGGCGGAGATGCTCAAATTGCCGCGCAAGTTGTCACGGGTAATATCTCTGCTGTCTTCTTTTTTATCGATCCCCTTTACTCTCAGCCACACGAGCCAGACATTTTAGCGCTTCTACGCGTTTGCGAACTATACGACGTTGCGATCGCAGTTAATCTAGCAACCGCTGAAGCCGTGATTGCAATGCTGTCAAAGTAAATATCTTGATAATTTTTGACCTGAAGTCAAGACTGAAACAGGATACCAAGGATGAATCCTCCTACTTTACAAAACGTACTCGGACTCGGTTCTATGCAGGCAAACAAAAATCTGCAATAGTAGAGCGGTTAATTTCTAACATTTTTAAATTATAGAGATGAGTGAACCTGTAGTATGGTCGGCTGAAGTTGAAGCCAAGTTAAAAGAAATTCCTTTTTTTGTCCGTCCTGCGGCTCGAAAAAAGATTGAAAAATACTGCCAAGATTTAAACGCCCCAGAGATTACCCTCGAAATCTACGAGCAGGCAAAAAAGAAGTTCAACACGAAATGAGCGTAAAGCCCAAATTGATTAAACCTTGAAGCGGGTATTTGAGGCTTTACATAAAACTTTACATAAAATTTATTTTCACAACCCCCTCCGTACAAGCATTTTGAGGAATTTCTGCATTTAATTGGCAAAAAGACTAGCTTTTTTTTAAACAATGGGTTATATTTCATTTGTGTGAGGAAGATCGAATTAATAAAAAAGAAGCCGAAGCGAAACATGGCAAGCTCGCGGCTTCTTTTTTATTTTTCGTTTTGGGTCTAAGAGGGGTGTTTTCGCCATAGTCCTCAATAAAGCTATATTCCTAAAGAATTCTAAAATTGCAATAAGAAAAATAACTTTAGTGGAAGCCCCAATACCTCTGATAATGGAATTGGAGGAATTATCTCTTCTATTTTAAAAAATTAATTTCAAAAGGAGGATGATCGATCGTGGCTACAACTGCTATGAAATCTACACTTCGTTACTCCATTGACGCGATTAAATGCGATGTTTGTCAGCTTGTAAAAGAAGGTTATCTCGATCGCTTGCAGCCAATTTACGCACTCTGCAATTTCTATGCCAATCGTGACTGGACATGTGTCGAGTGCGAGTTGGAGCGCCATGATTTTTTACTGCGCGATCGAATTATCGATCTGTTAGGTTGTGAAGAATGGAGAGAAGATTAACGGTTCGCAGGCAAGATAGCGCTTCAAAAGTAGTTACTTCGGGAAAATGATTGTAAAAGCTACTTACGCTTCCAAATAGCCTAGGCTCAGCAAGCAGAATAATTCTGTCCGCTCTCGTTAAAAGGAGAGTGGACATACCTATGGGAGCCACAGGGGCTGCAATCCAAATCGCTTGATAGGGCAGCATACGCATTTCAGCCGCGATCGCGGCGATCGTCGCACCCGTAGCAATTCCGTCATCCACAAGAATTGCCGTAGCGCCATTAATTTTAAGTTTAGGGCGAATTGGCTGAAAAGCTTGCAGCAATTCGCAGGCTTTTTTGTGGGCTCTTTGAACGGCATCTGTCCATTCTTGGCAATTTGATACTTCAGATCGATCCTGACGCAGTATGTGTCGATCGGGAGTGATTGCTCCCAAGGCAAGTTCTGAATTATGCGGAAGCGTTATTTTTTTGGCGATCGCAACATCTAGGGGACAGGCAAGTCTCTGTGCCACAGGTGCTGCCACCAATAGCCCGCCCCTAGGAACCCCATACACAATGGGATGAACGGGTTGTTCTTTCGCAATTAGTTCTGCTAGTTGCGCTCCTGCGGTTTGTCGGTCTTGGAATAGTTGACTTAGTTCCATGGGAATTTAGCCCTCCTAAGAAGCTCTACCATTCCTTCTCAATCCTATAAGGATTTTATCATTTTCTTCAGGGTCGATGAAATCAGCCGAAGACGAGATAACCTCTATAGTGACGCGATCGCTTTGTGAATTTATGTTGCCAAAATAGCACTTGTTTCTTAATTTTCTCGAAAGAAAGCGATCGCCAATCGCGAACAGCGCGAAAATAAATACGCTGTATTTCATTGTTAAAGATTGATTACTTCAAATCGGGGATCGATTCTCGTGATCGGCTATGGAAATTCGCTCAGGAGCGATGATGGGGCAGGCTGTCGAGTCGCTGAGGTTGTGGCTAGCTGGCAGTTGCCCTATGTGCGATCGCTAACGGTTCATCAACTTGCACCTGAACTTGCCGAACCGCTTGCCGAAGCAGATCTGGCAATCTTTATAGATGCTTATATCCAGCCAAATAAAACCAAACGAAAGCCGACAATTCAAGTACAGAGAATCTCGTCGAAAGAATGCCAGCCCATCAATACTGCCTTGGAAATCGGGCATTTGGCCGATCCGCGATCGTTGCTTTGTTTGGCTCAACAGGTTTATGGTAAAGCTCCTGCCGCCTATAGTCTCTTGTTGCCCGGCGTTGAATGGGAGTTTGGCGAACAGGTGTCAGCCTTAACTCGAAAAAGTATCGATCAAGCCGTTGATTTCCTCAGAACGCTATGTACAAGATTAGTCTCGTCGAATCCGCGCTAGTCAATCATGCACGAACATCTAGCAAACAAACACCTAGCAAACAAAGCGTAACAAAATTTTTCCGTTCATCCTCCGTTCATTCTTGGTACAGAGCTACAAAACTGTCAGTTCGGTAGACTCAAAAACGATCTTGGATATTTTCTCCTAGACACTGAAACAATCCTAGCGAAATTTAAAAAACTGGTATACATATTGACTGATATAGGTTGGTATACTCGGTGCGTCTCATTTTTTTTGACATCTCGTCATGCCATCCTAAAAGCTGCTTGGATGTATAACAATTTGTAACCATTCGCTAAGTTTGTATGTCTGACACAGTACCGATCGCTCAGATTGATTCCAATCCCGACCCACTCAAGGCTTACCCCGGACTCAGTGAAACTGAAGTATTAGATCGAGTCAAACGGGGAGACGTTAATGTTGTAGTTTTGCGCTCCAGTCGTACTTATAAGGATATTTTCAAAGAAAACGTCCTAACGCTGTTTAACATTTCCTTTGGGGTGGTGCTGGTGGTGCTGGCGGCATTAGGACAGGTGACAGATGCCATATTTTCAGGTTTCACTGTATTTAGCAACATTATTGTGGGTGTCGTTCAAGAAATCCAAGCAAAATTAATGCTGGACAAATTGGCGTTGCTCTCCGTACAACAAGTAACAGTCAGACGAGATGGCGTTTCCCTGATCGTGCCCCTAAATGAAGTGGTGCGGGATGATTTGATCGAGCTGAAACCAGGCGATCGCGCTCCTGTCGATGGTGGTGTGGTGTTCTCCCAGACCGTAGAAATGGATGAATCACTGCTCACGGGTGAATCTGATCCAGTTCCTAAGCAAATTGACGATGTGGTTCTCTCTGGTTCGTTTTGTTTAGCAGGCAGTTGCATTTTTAAAGCCGAAAAGATTGGCAATGAAAGCTATGCAGTCAAACTATCCCAGTCTTCTCGTGTTTACAAACGCGTGTTTACACCTCTGCAAAAAAAGATTGATACCATTGTTGAGGTACTGGTCTTAGGACTCGTCGTTGCCAGCTTTCTCCATCTAGCTTCTAGCCTCAATGGCGGATTATCCATGGTAGATACGCTGCGCTACTATTCTGTGATTATCAATAGTTTTGTGCCCGCAGGTTTAGTCCTATCGATCAGTGTAGCCTTTGCTTTAGGGGCAGTCGCGATCAGCCGTCGCCGCACCCTAATTCAAAAAATCAATGCAGTGGACTCAATGAATAGCGTGCGAGTCCTTTGCACCGATAAAACTGGAACTCTTACTCAAAATAAACTGATCGTGCAGGAAATTATTCCTCTGGGCGATACCGAAGAGTCAAGTTTAAGAGAACTAATTGCGCTCTATACCACCTTGATGGCTACCCAAAACAGCAGTGCCAGAGCCATGGCAGCGTTTGTAGGGTTCCCGCGATCGCAAGAGCGCAAAGCTGACGAAGTTGCATTTAGCTCTAGTCGAAAATGGGGAGCGATTTCTTTAGAATTAGGAACGACAATCCTGGTCGGCTCTCCCGAAATGTTGCTTACCGATCCAGAAGCGCAAGAGAGAGCTAGACAAATCAGTAGTGAAGGATTGCGCGTAATTGCTGTAGTCACGACAGAAAAAACAGAGATAGATGGCATGTTTGGAGATAGCGGGGGCAAGTCTTCATCGCCTGCGTTACCCAAAAATCTTAAAGATCGAGGATTAGTCATTCTTGAAGATGCACTGCGTCATGATGTCATCGACACGATCGCTTCTCTACAGGCAAAAGATATTGTCATTAAAGTAATTTCGGGTGACAGTGTGGAAACTGTTGCCTCGATCGCCCGTCAAGCTGGCATCTTGGTAGGGGATGGTACCACCTATTCCCAGAAACAATTAGATACGTTTGACACCCAAGCTTTTACCCGTGCAGCCCTTACAGGCAGCGTATTTGGACGTATTACCCCCGACACAAAGCGTCGCTTAATCAGTGCGATGGTCAAACGGGGAGCCTATGTCGCCATGGTCGGAGATGGGGTGAATGATGTACCTGCCTTTAAAGAAGCCCAGTTGGCGATCGCCATGAATGATGGCGCTCAAATTAGTAAAGATGTGGCTGATATTGTGTTGTTAGATAACAATCTTTCAGCATTGCCACAGGCTTTTGCCGCAGGTGATGATATCAAGCAAAAGATTCTCTCCTCAGCGAAGCTATACCTCACCAAAAATATCATGGTGATTTTGACGATCTCTTTTGTTGGGTTTGTGCAACTTCCGTTTCCGATTGAGCCTCGTCAAATGACAATCCTAACCATGGCAGTTGTAGGTATTCCCACAATTTTGATTGCCTTGGGGACGATCAAACCCAAACGCATCAACGATTTTTTGGGTGACGTGCTTGGCTACAGTTTCCTTGCTGGGGTGATTGGTGCATTAGCCATGACAGCGGGCTATGTACTCAGCTATTTTTTGGGTTCGGGGTTGACTGAAAATGTGGATGGACCTCCCGTATTACCTTTTAGCATGTTTGCTGAAATTGGTCAGCGCCACGCTCAAGCGGTTTCTACATTGATTGGAATGTTTTTTGTTCTCTTTGTATTTTGGGATATCACCAATATCTCAATCTGGAAACCTAAGACTCTATTAAAATATAAATCAATATCGCTGTTGGGAATTGGCATGGTACTTATCTCGATTGTGTTAATGATCGCCCTGCCCGATCTATTCCAAATTGAACGTCCCGATCGCATCGGCTGGACGATGGCTTTATTTTTACCTACATCTGCTCACTATCTTCTACGCATGCTGCAATCAAGTAACCTCATGCGAAACCTGTCGCGATCGCTCACCCAACCATAAATTCCCCACTCTATTCATTAACCCAATTTATGTCGGCTAAATCTAAAAAAAGACCCCTCGTTATTACTATTCTGTCAGCCCTCATGATCGGTTTGAGTTTGTGGCTGATTGCATTTCGTTCCTATCTTCTGCGTACCAGTCCTGTAATTAGTGATTTACCTGACACGGGAGAAGGTGTAATTAATCTAAAGTTGATCTCTGGGATATCGATCGTTGTTGGGATAGGGTTTATTCCCTTGTTATTGGGAATAGGTCTATGGCGATTACTTCCATGGGCAAGAGCCATTAGTATTTGTCTGTTTTCTTCCTTTCTGTTTCCCTGTTTGGCAGCAGCGATTGGTTTAGTCCAAGATCCCGTATTTAATCGCACCAATGATTTAGCCATTGCCACAGGATGTGCGGTCGTGTTGGCAATTTTGCTCAATCCTAAAATCTCTAAGACATTTGCTAGCAATAAATACGCTAAATCTATCGCAGAAGAATGAGTAAATCTCAAGAAGATTTGCGATCGCGTAACACCATTTCCGATCGTGCATCAACGAGAAAGTTCGTCGGTGGCGATCGCGTGAATTCCATTACAGCTATTTTTGCGCGATCGCTGGGCATGGGCATAACATGAGTGATGTAGTCTTGGGTAGATCGCTATGGTCTTAGAAGAAATCGATCGGTTGTTGGCTGACTGGAAAAACAAGCTCGACCTTATCAGCCAAAATCTGATCGATCTATGCGGACTCCTGACATACCAGAGATTGTCGGGAGCGGCAGGATTTAGCCCTGTCAAACTTACTGGTATCTCCAAAACAAAAATAGAGCCCGTGCTAGAGGCGTTGAACGAACTGTTTCAGCACTTTGACTTGCTAACCCAAACTATCGACAAAGCCAGAAGTCTGCGAGCTTCTATCCCTCGATTTTTAGGTTCAGAGCCAAAAGCCCAAGAAATTCTCCAAATTTTGACCGCCACATCGATTCAGTTGCCAGCAATTAGAACGCCTCTAGCCCAAAGAGAGCTGCTCTCAGCCGCAGAAACCATTCATGCGATTACCCCAACACAATTGCTGGTGGCTATGGCAAAAACTTTTGAGGTGGTCAAAGAGTCCGTGGTAGCAGTCGATTTGATCTGGTCTGACTTAGAGCCGCAGCTAGATCGAGCAGAAGCTGAAATTGCAACTATCCAGAGACAGGGTGAATCCTTAGGGGCGATCGACCTTAGAGAATTAGAAGCATCTAGGCAAGCGATCGCTGCTTTACGCGATCGAATCGAGACCGATCCACTGGGGACTCGCACGAGTTTCGAGGACATCGAACGGTTAACAGCCAAGATGCGAAGCGATCTCGACCAATTAGTACGCGCCCAAGCAAAGCTAAATGACGGATTTACCCATGCCAAGGTACTACTCAAACGATTAATCGCATTAAACCAAGAAGCGATCGCCGCCTTTGCCGAAAGCCAAGAAAAAATTACCGATTGTGCTGATCTTTTCCCTCCTTTACCTTTGGAGTACATTGAGGCAGTGGGGCAATGGTTGCAAAGATTGGAAAGCAAGCTCAAAGAAGGGCTGAGTAGACCCGTGCGCGTGGGCTTAGAGAATTGCACCACCAAGATTAGCGAATATATCGCGATCGAGACCAAAAACATCGCGGCAAATCGCCGATCGCTCCAGACTCGCCAAGAGTTGCGCGGACGACTTGATGCGCTGAAGGCCAAAGCGATCGCCAAGGGATATGCTGAGGATATGCAGTTAGCCAAGCTCGCCGACCAAGCGAAGCAACTCCTCTATACACGCCCCACACCGTTAAATCAAGCAGAAGAAACGGTCAAGCAATATGAGATTATGCTAAATTCTAAATCAAAAGCTTTTGGCTGAGCCTTATGCTCAAACAGATTTTTAAACGGGTTTTTAAACGGATTGTCAATCTGAAGTGGAGTCATTCTAATGGACGGTGAATCTTGCAATCGCAGTGGATGTACGGGCATTATTGAGGATGGATATTGCAATGTCTGCGGATTAGCTGCGACAAAATCTGCGGGTGCGGGACAATATAGCGCTGCGAGAATGACTTCGGGAACGAATTCTACAACTTCGCCTCAAGCAAGTGGAAAAGGAACTGGAAGGACTTCGCCAATTACAACGGGAACTGGTTCTTCGCCGCTCACCAATCGCTCTAAGGGGTCGCGGCGCACGAGTCCAACATCGGGTCGCAGTAGTCGCAAACAGTTAGGGGCAGGGTTGGTTTCCATTCCAGAACTACCTTCTACCGAGCCTGAAAAGGCAATCATGCTGGAAGCAAAAGTACCTGAAAACAAGCGCTACTGCGCCAACTGTAATAATCCTCTCAAGCGGGAAAAGGGATTTTGCAGTCAGTGCGGACAGAAGTTTTCCTTCATTCCTTCGCTTCAGCCCCACGATTTAATTCTCGATCAATATGAGGTTAAGGGGGCGATCGCCTATGGTGGACTGGGCTGGATTTATCTTGGCTTCGATAAGACGCTCTCTCGCTATGTCGTGCTCAAAGGGCTATTAAATACGGAAGATGCCGCCAGTGCCGCCGTTGCCGTTGCCGAACGTCAATTCCTTGCCTCGGTAAAGCACGCGAATATCGTAGGGATTTACAACTTTGTCAAGTATGGCTCGGAAGGCTTCATCGTCATGGAATATGTGGGCGGTAAAACGCTCAAGGAAATTCGCAAGAGTCGCGGAGCCTTGCCTATAACAGAAGCGATCGCCTATGTCCATCGCATTCTATTTGCCTTCTCCTATCTGCACCAACAGGGTTTGGTCTACTGCGATTTCAAACCCGATAATGTCATGGTGGAAGGCAATGATGTCAAATTGATTGACATGGGAGGCGTCAGACGCATTGACGATTTAACGGGAGATATTTACGGAACGGTTGGTTACAGCGCCCCTGAGGCAGGCGAAGGCCCAACCGTTGTTTCCGACCTCTATACGATTGGCAGAACGTTGGCAGTTTTGCTGACCGACATTCGTGGCTTTAGTAAAGAGCATCTCTACACATTGCCCAGTCCCGAAGAGGAACCTCTATTTAGAGAACAGGAATCTCTGTACAGATTCCTCTTAAAATCTACCGCAGAGAATCCCGACGATCGCTTCCAATCTGCCGACGAAATGGCGGATCAGCTCTTAGGTGTGTTGCGCGAAATCGTGGCAGTGGAGACCAAAATGCCCCGACCTGCCTCTAGTAGCCTATTTGGGGGCGATATGCTGGCGATCGCGGCGAGCAATGATTTTACCCCGATTTTGGCTGACTACCATCAACTCCCGATTCCCACGCTAGATGCGAGCGACGCGGCGTTTAACGCGGTGCTGAATGCGGGTGCGATCGCCAACCCTACCAGAAGGGCAGAGAACCTAAGACAGGTCGCCGAAAAAACACCCAAATCTGCGGAGGCGCTGCTGAGACTAGCCAATGCCCTGATTGATACGGCAACCTATGCGGAAGTGGAATCTGTCTTAGCAAAGGTAGAAGCACTCGATGCCTGGGACTGGCGTATTCTTTGGTACAGGGGGCGATCGCTGATGGCGCAGGGTAAATATAAAGACGCTCAAGCTGCCTTCGATCAGGTCTATTTCGATCTCCCTGGGGAGCTAGCACCCAAGTTAGCGCTTGCACTTGCGGCAGAGAGGGCGCAGCGCTATCCCTTCGCAATTAAAATGTACGAACTCGTCTGTCGCACCGATCCTAGTTACGTTACGGCTGCTTTTGGTTTGGCGCGTTGCCTTTTGGCGACTGGCGATCGCAATGGTGCAGTGTCTGCGTTAGAGCAGGTTCCGCAAACTTCGAGTCTTTTTGCGCGATCGCGGGTAGAGATTACCCGAACGTTAATTAATACAAAGATCTCTGCGCCGAGTAGCCAAGAGTTAAAAAATGCGAGTACGGCGATCGAAACCATTGCTCTCGAAGGCATGGAACGCTATCGACTCACCAAGCAGGTGTTAGAAACAGCACTCGATTTGGTCACTTCGCGATCGCTTACCCCCACAACCAGCTTGACCATTTTAGGAAGCCCCCTAGAGGAAATTCATTTGCGAGAGGGCTTAGAACGGTCGCTTAGAGCCATGGCGCATTTGGCAACGGGTGATGAAAAGATTCGCTTGGTAGATGAAGCCAACCGCGTCAGACCGAGAACGCTGTTTTAATAGGTTTCTGCGTTCTTCTATGGGTTTTGCCAAGGGCAAGATCGCAGGATAAAGAAAATGGGTATTCTAAGCTATTAGGTGAAATACTTATCTCAATTTTTTCTCAGTTTTTTGGAATTGACTTCTAGAGAATAACTGCGATTCTCTATTCTTTTTTACAACAAAATGGATAGTTCGTCGATATGAATTGCCCCAATTGCCAAATTGTCGTTTTTCCCACCGATCGCTTTTGTGAGGAATGCGGTATCCCACTGGTAGCAGATGTTCCCCCAGATCCCCCAAAAGCTGTTCAAGTACATGGCTGTAGCAAGTGCGGAGCCTCATCCACGGCGATTGATGCCGAGGGGTATTGTTCTAGCTGCGGCTTTCGTAATCCTATAACCGATCGCGATCGCTTTGAAGTGTTGCTATCAAAGGATCTTGCAGGGGTATGCGATCGGGGGCTAAAGCATCGCAGCAATGAAGATTTTCTCGCCTTAGAGTCCTTAGAAAATCCCCAAGCCCTGATTCTCGCTGTCTGCGACGGTGTTTCTAGTTCGCAAACTCCCGAATTGGCATCCCAAACCGCCGCAAAGACCACCGCTGAAGTTCTTCGTACTAGACTGAATCAGGGTGAGACGCCTGAGTTGGCAATGCGTGCAGCGATCGCAGCAGCTTTGCAAGCAGTATCGGCAATTCCTTATAAACCCCATGTCAGTGCCGACCCACCCTCTACCACACTTGTAGCAGCAGGCATTCACAAAAATCAGGAGCAGGGGTCTATCGCCACAATTGGCTGGCTGGGCGACAGTCGCGCCTACTGGATCGATCCCAATTCTGAGGCAAATTCTAAACAACTAACGGTAGATGACTCGTGGTTGAACGATATGGTATCGTCTGGCAAAATGTCGGAAGCCGAAGCCCTGCGATCGCCACAAGCTCACGCAATCACCAGTTGGTTAGGAGCCGATGTCAAAGATAGTGCCGAGCCTTCTATTATCAATTTCTCGCTCCCAGAGGCGGGTTATCTGTTGCTATGTACAGATGGTTTATGGAACTACGTACCAGAGGCTTCACAAATCTTTGCGTTAATCCAGCAAATCCCAGCACAACAGGTATCTAGTGGGGATGTCACCGCAATTAGCCGTCACTTGGTTGATTTTGCCCGATCGCAGGGCGGACACGATAACATCACCGTTGCAGTTCTATACTTAACCTAAAGATCGAAATAGTATCTTCTATGTCTATGCAGTTTAAAGCTGAAGTTTTTCAAAATCAATTTTTGCCGCAGGGAGCGAGAGAAGTTCATGCCATCATGACCGTTTCAGCCGAAGGGAGTGCGGCGACCTCTGCCCCTATCGGTACGACCAACGGTGAGAAATTGTTTGGCATTATTTGTGATGTCTCGGGTTCCATGGAGGGGAACAAGATTCATGCTGCCAAAAGTGCCATGATTCAGTTGGTAAATTTGTTGCCAGAGAATGTCTTCTTTTTTGTGGTTACGGGTTGCGATCGCGCCAATCTAACTGTTTCCCTAGCCAAAGCAACCCCTGACAACAAACAACGTGCGATCTCTGCGATTAAAGGCATTCAAGCTGGCGGAACCACAGCAATCTCGACTTGGCTCACCAAAGCCCTAGAACAGTTTCAGCGGATGCCCAATGCCCTGCGTCAAGCGCTGCTGCTCACAGACGGACAAAATGACAAGTTGGACGAACGTCCGCTCAATACCGCCCTCCTCGCCTGTGAAGGGATATTCCAATGCGATTGCCGTGGCGTGGGAACGGATTGGCAAGTTGCCCAACTTCAGAAAATTGCTGGCAAGCTTTTAGGAACGACCGATATTATTCCCAGCCCCGCCGCGATCGAAGCAGACTTCCGCAACATTCTCGACAAGGCCATGAGCAAGAGTATTAGCGATGTGGCAATGCGAATTTGGACGCCGCAGGGAGCTAAAATCCTCTTCTGCAAACAGGTAAGTCCTGAAATCGCCGAACTCAGCGATCGCGGCAGAGTTGTTAAGCCACAGGTCATGGAGTATCCCACAGGAGCATGGGGTAAAGCGGAATCGCGAGATTACCACTTTTGCATTGAGGTGAATGCAGGAAATGTCGGAGATGAAATGTTGGCAGGTCGCGCCAGCTTGATTTGTACCGTGGATGGTATCGAGGATAAAGTCGCTGAAGCTCGCATTCTGGCGATCTGGACAGATGATGATGCCAAATCGACCAAAATCGATCGCCGCGTCGCTCACTATACGGGACAGGCAGAACTAGCACAATCGATTCAAGAAGGATTGGAAGCACGCGCCAGAGGGGATATTGAAACCGCAACTGTCAAACTTGGTAAAGCGGTTAAACTTGCCCATAACTCAGGGAACGAAGCAACCGCAAAGCTGTTGAGAACTGTGGTGGATATTGAAGATGCTCCCACAGGCACGGTCAAACTAAAACGCGAAGTTGCCAAGGAAGATGCCATGGCATTAGAAACTCGCTCTACCAAAACGACTCGCATTCCTAAAGATCGCTAATTGTTTATGTCCATATAGTTTATGTCAACTTATCAATGTTCTAAAGGTCACGCATCGGTTGAGTCAGACTACTGCTCTGAATGTGGGGTTAAGATTGCTGGAAGTGTCGCATCTGCGATCGCAGATGCGATGGCAACTTCCAATTCGTCAAGTTCTCAAGTCTGCCCCGACTGTGCTACGCCCCATGAGATCGGTAGCGGTAAGTTTTGTGAAATTTGCGGCTATAACTTTCTCACGGGCGGGCATGGAGAGGTTCCTGTCGCCTTAACTTCTACGCCTCCTCCTTCAGTAGCGACAGTGAAACAAGCGGCGATCGCTTCAGATCCAACATCACTCACTCAAACTTCTTCGGTAAATAGCGAGGCTTCAAGTAGCGAGCCCAGCAAGATCTTGGCATGGGAACTGATCGTCTCTATCGATCCAACCCTCGCCTATGCCGACAGTCCACCCCCTCCCCGCGATCGCGCTCCTACGACCTTTCGCTTAGAAAAGCCCAGCAATCTGATCGGACGTACCAGTGAGTTACGCGCCATTCATCCCGAAATTCCCCTCGATTATGATGATGCCGTTTCCTCCCGCCATGCTTTAGTGAATCGTCAACCCGACGGTTCGTTCGTACTGCGCGATATTGGTTCTTCCAATGGCACAATTCTAAATGGGATAGAAATCAAGGCTTTGGTTGATATCCCCCTCAAAGATGGCGATCGCTTTACCCTCGGTCATTGGACTTGTATTGATGTAAAGGCAATTCGGTAATTATCGGTAATTAATTGATTTGAGAATCAGCCAATAACTGTTTCAGGCGTAAAATTTCTTGTTCAGCGAGATCGGCACGGTGTTTTTCGGCTTCGGCTCGCAGATTTTCAGCTTCAGCCTTTTGTTTCTCAGCTTCAGCGCGTTGCCTTTCGGCTTCGGCTCGCAGGTTTTCGGCTTCAGCGCGTTGCCTTTCGGTTTCAGCCTTTTGCTTTTCAGCCTCGAGGACTAGACGCTCTTGTTCTAATTTTTCCGATCCCCAGAGTAAAAGATTGCCCGAAGTATCCCACCATCTGAGCCAGTGAAACTGTTGATCGAGTCTTTTGCCATACCAAACGCCCAGATATAAATCTAGGGACTCGAAGAAATATCTGCCATTCTCATCTAGGGGTTGCAGCTCATATTTGCCCGATGGCTCTAGTTTGCGGATTTCAAATCTGCCGTCATCGGGATCGAAAATCAGATAGAGCGGAACTTGCAGAATTTGCTCGTAGAAGTACATTTTGCCGTAGGGGAAAATGGGGCGCATGGAATATTCGCCTGTTTCTTCTTCGGAGAGAAACTCCATCACGATCGCAGGTACTTCACCCTCGGTATGAGGCGTATAACTGCGCCTGATTAGGCCACCTGACAAGCGCATGGCTTTGGCTACATAAAACCAATCGGGAGCTTTGACGTTCGTTTTTTGATTGATTTTAACTGCGATCGCCATATTTGAAGCTATGAGCATTTCCGAAGTGATACGTCCAGACAGATCGAGGCTTTCGGTTAAAGCTGCGGCTAAAAGGGGCTGAGCAATGCTTTCCACAGGATCGTCAGGTAAAATAAAATTGGCAGGTAACTTTTCCCAGATGATTTCTGGTTTAGCGGGCAGTTTAGCAGCCACTGGTTGAGCTAAGGTTGGCGTTACTATTGGAGTCATCGTTTTAGATAAATGACCAGTTTACTATTCTCATTCTATCGTAACCACCTATTGTAACCACACTGTAGAAATGGGACATAATTCCATTTCATCTTTCTTTCTATAACTCCATCCTAGAGCACGCATACTTATGAACAGTCTCACCACTACCCAAAAAGCGATCGCCCGCTTAAATACGCCGCAGTTGCTCAAGGGTGGCTTATACCTGACTTGGGGAGCAAGCGTTCTGGTGCTGATTGCCACAATTGCGGCAGTACAGGGACAACGATATGCAATCAAAACGATTGGGAAAGATACGGCTCCGAGTATTATCGCTGCTCAGCAAATTAAATCAGGGCTTGCCGATCTCGATGCCAATGCTGCCAATAAATTGCTGGTTGAGGTAGGCAAAAATCCTGAGGCAGAGAAAGCCTATGACGACCGCCGTAAAGAAGTTGTTGAGGCTTCATTAAAGGCAGCAGAAAACATTACCTACGGCGATGCCGAACGCGTTCCTATTCGGAAGCTATTTGTGGCGTTGGGCGACTATCGCATCAAGATCCATGAAGCGCGCATCTTTCAAAAGCAAAAAAATGAAGGAGCGATTTTGGCGGCTTACCGTGCTGGTGCGGACATTATCGACAATACGCTCTTATCTGCTGCGGATGACCTAGATCGGGCAAATCGCGAAGCACTCGATCGCATTTATCGCGAGCAGAAGTTTGCTGCGGGTAAATATTTGTTTTTTGTCTTGATATCAGGGCTGGGACTGGTGGGGGTGCTAGTTGCCTTACAAATTTTCCTGAATGCGAGGATGCGCCGTCTGCTCAATCCTATGCTTTTGGCTGCCACTGCGATCGCAGTTCTATTTGTAGGCTACACAGTACGAGCTTTGTCTTCCGCTTCCTATGAGCTTAAAGTTGCCAAAGAGGATGCGTTTGAGTCGATTCACGCCCTCTGGCAAATCCGTGCTTTAGCCAATAGTGCCAACGGCGATGAAAGCCGATATCTCTTGGATGCAGCTAAGGCAACCGAACACGAACAAGCTTTTTCAACAAAACTGACAAAATTGGCTCAAATCCCTGATGTAGAGACGTTCAAAACGATTGTATCTGAACTAAAGAGGGCTGGAACGGATAGTAAAGCGGATGCTGGCTTTAAGGGCTTATTTGCTGACGAACTCAACAACATTACGTTTAAGGGCGAGCGGGAGGCAGCGATCGAGACACTGGAGGCTTTTGGCAAATATTTTGAGATCGATCGCCAAATTCGTCAGCTTCAAGAAAGTGGAAAGCATGATGCTGCTGTTGCGCTTTGTATTGGAAATAAACAAGGTGAATCGAACTGGGCATTCGATCGCTTCGATCGCGCGCTAGATAAAACCCTTGAGGTCAACCAACAAGCCTTCGATCGTGCCGTTGAAAAGGGCTTCAAAGAAATGGATGGGTTTGAAATTACAACGCCCATTGCCCTAGGTGCGATCGCCCTGCTCACCCTATTTGGTCTTCTGCCTCGCACCAAGGAATATACTAGCTAGAGCCTGACAGCGCTATAGCATTTAGCCATTACACATCCATCACCACGCGATCGCGTGGGAAGGCAATGCAAGTGAGAATGAATCCTGCCTCCTGTTCGCTCGGTTCTAGGGCTTCAGGGTCAAAGTCTTCCATTTTTACGGTTCCTTCCTTCTTGAGCTTTTTGCAAGTGCCACAGCTTCCCACGCGGCAACTGCTACGAATTTTCACGCCTGCCTGTTCCGCAATTTCCAAAATGGACTCTTCGCCGTCACAAGCGACTTCTTTATCTGCTTTAGCAAATACCACCGCTATTTTTGAGGCAGGTGGAGCGACAGCAACAGCAGCAGGTGTGGCAGCAAGCATAGGAGCATTGACCACAGGGGCTAGCATTGGTTGTAAGTTCTCTAAAAAAGCACCAATCCCAAATGCCTTGGGTACAGTCGCCTTAGGCATCTCAACTGGTTTCTCTACAGGCGTAGGTTCTGGAGCTGCCTTTTTCGATTTCTTCGCGCCACCAAAACTTTCTTCGTAGTAGTTTTGCATAGGGAATCCAATACTCTCTAGAAGGGCTTTTGTGCCTTGCATAAAGCTATCGGGACCGCATACATACACGGTGCGATCGCGAAAATCGGCAGCAACCATTTGCAACATGGACTCAGTAATCCGACCTCTTAATCCAGACCAACTTTGACCGACTTCATTCCTTGTGGTCGTAATTGCGAGGTGAAAGTTGGGCTGTCGCGCTGCCATCAATTCCAATTCATGGTGAAAAATAATATCTTGCTTGCTACGCGCACTATGCAAAAAGACAATGTTACAGTCTGAAACTGTGTCATAAACCCAACGGGACATGGACATCATTGGTGTAATACCACTGCCGGCCGAGATAAACAATAGTTTCTGCGATGGATTGGCAAAACAGGTAAATTTACCGAGAGGCCCGCTCAGTTTGATTTCGCTGCCGACAGTCAAATGGTCATGCAACCAATTTGATACTAAACCTCGTGGAACATTCGGTTCTTTCTCTGGAGCAGGTACGCGCTTAACCGTGATTTCTAAGGTGTGAGGACGCGAAGGGGTAGAAGAGATGGAATAGGAACGCAGTACTTGTTCGCCATCGATGTCTAGATCGAGGGTAACAAACTGTCCAGGCTTGTAGCTAAATAAGGTGGGTGGATCGGTGACAAAAGAAAAGGTCTTAGCATCATGGGTTTCGTCAATAATCCGCACGCACTTTACTGCTAACTCACCTTTTGTCCAGCGCGAGATCTGAGTGGGATCGACCAAGGCAACAGGCATATATTGCTTGGGTGTTAAAGGCTCAGGCAATGGTGGGGCAAGAATTGTACGACTAGGATCGATAATCGTGACATCTTCTTCTGAAACGAAGGCGATCGCTTCGATCTCCAAGATAAAGTCCGCAATTCGCAGGATATCCCCCACCTTCAATACAGAGGGCTGATTTGCCAGCATTGTCTGATTGTTTAATCTACTGCCATCTTTGCTAGCCAAGTCAGTGAAGTAATACTGTCCATTCTTCAGCTCGATTTTGCCATGCATGCGGCTGACTTCGGGACTATTGAGAACGATGCCACAGGTGCTGGATCTCCCTACGATACACTCACTTCCTGTCATTTGCTCTGGTGCTAGGTCAAGGCTTTTACGATCTTTAGGAGTTTGGGCGTTGTAGAGTTTAACTTTGAGCATGGATTCAATTCACAATTCAGTTGTTCAGTTGTTCGGTTGTCAGTCATCGGATAATTTCCCCAAAAACGAATAGCTACGAGCCCAAAGCTAATAGCTATTGGCCAATGACAATTTAAGCGATTGATGAAGATGTAAGCATCGTTTGCAGGCGATCGCTAACTTTCACCAATAAATTTTGGGCAAAAAGGGCATCTTGTCTAATCACCTCTTCAAATAGATCAGCCTTAATTGTCAGCCCAACAGCAGGCGTTACCGCTACAAATGAGGCACGATAGGCACGGTGGGTCAAGACTTCTAACTCACCAATCGTTTCACCAGGAGAAATCGTCGTTAAGACTGAGGAGCGATCGCCTTGAATGCCCAGCATCTGAATCGAACCACTCACCACAACTAATATTTCCTGTGCAACCTTACCCTGTTGATAGAGAAACTCGTCAGCTCTGTAGGTTTTAACCTCGGCTTGACGTGCTAACTCCACCAAAACGTCCGTCTTTAGTCCTTTAAAGAAACTACTTTCAAACAATAGCAGCAACTTTTGAAAAGTATCTAGGGATTTCGATACATTTTGGTTGTTTCGTGGAAGGACTTCCCATCGCACTGTAATACTCGGTTCGGGTGTGTTGCTAAAATAGACGACATCGCCCTGACTTAGCTGGACTTGCTCGTTTCTAAGTAGCCTGTTACCAATGCGAAGTCCATTGGCACTGCCTAAGTCTTGAACCTTCACACCGATTTCATCCATAAAAAAGACGGCATGCTGACGTGAAACGGGCTTATCTTGCAAGACCAAATCGTTATTTTCTTCTCGCCCTACGCGCAGACTAGGTTGTTGAAAAACATGCTCTTCGGTGCGCCCTGCATGTCTAACCTTAATTAACAGTGTATTGGCAACAGAAGCAGCCTTTGAGCCTTTTCCTGTAATCTCTTTTGCTGTTTCTTTGACTAGCTCATCTAAATGATGACCGCTACTGAGAAGCGTACGTGCTTGCTCGATCGCTTTAGTCGGTTCTAACAGATTTAAGGCGTAGAGACTGGCAGCTTGGGTCACAGGTTCTACTTCATGCAAGAGTTCTAGCAGAACCTCAATGGTTGCCGATAGATTGGGCGGGGTGATTCTAGCTTGGGTAGAGTTAGCGATCGCAATCAGCTTCTCGAAAACTTGAGGGCTAAGACGAGTTCCCCAATCTCCTCCTTCGCCTTTGCTATATAGTAAATTTTGCAGCACGCTCACCGCCAAATCCCTCAGAGAACTTACCAGTTTGAGTGCTTCTGGAATATCACCTAAAATCTCTAGAATCCCTAATAATTGCGTTAAAACCAATTGTTGCTTTTGCTCAATGGAACGTTGCAGTAGAATAGCCAGCTTATGTTCGACACTAACTAGTTGGTTTAAGGCACGACTGCGTCCACTTAAGATTTGTAGTTGGGAAACCAGAGATTCAGCCGCCCGAATCATTGTACTGCTGGCATGAAACATGGCTGCCAGTATATGCTCCTCTTCTTCGGCAGTGATGTTGTATTCTCGCTTTAGTGCCAAAATTTGTCTTTGCTTTAACTGTAACGCTGTCTGCATCGGTGTACCGCTTTCCACCAGTTCCAGCAAAATCATCTCTAACGCTTGGCGATAGCTCTCAATTCGCAATAGATGCTCTCTTGTGAGTTGGTGTTCGGGGTTTAAAAGACTGGGATCGGCAATTCCCAATTCCAACAGAACATTTTGATGCTCTTCATCGGTCATCCCGAGAGAAACTCGCATCGTTTTAAACACTTCCAAACTGCTAGAGGAACGCACATTGCCCGAGGCTAATGCCTCTTGCAGCACGCCCTTATACATTTGCATCCTTTTTTCGTGATTTAACCCCGGCAAGGTTTTGGCTAAAACATAGACTTCATCAGGTTTGAGGTTTTCCAGCGATCGCCCTTCTAAGAGTTTAGAAAAATCAATTCCTAACTTGTTCAACTGACGACGGAGGCTAGTGGTGATGCTCTCACGGTTATATAGCTCTGTGTTCCGCCCAAGGGTTCTATAGAGCCAAATCGTCACGGCAATAACAGCCAACCAACTCACGAGAGATTGCCCCATCGGAGTTAGCCAACCCAATGTGGGATACACGCCCAAAAAGAAGAGAAAATTAAACGCAAAAAAAGTGCTGAAGGAAAATGCCCAATGCTGAATTTGTTCGTGACTTAGGGGCACACTTCGCTTTTTATTGTAATGCTTATAGAGCCTTTCGAGCCACAGACCAAGCAGGTAGGTTGTGGCAGTTGTAACGCTTAAGGTTAAAGGAACTGCCAAAATCTTAGGAATAGGAATCGCTTGGTTGGCAATGTAAAACCCTGGGTTAAACAGCGCGGCAAACTGGTCAGTTTCATTCCACACGCCACCAGAGAGATAGCTCCAATTGCCTGAATAGAGCGAAAAATAAATATAGAATCCAATCACCAAACCGACATAGCCGTAATAGAGTAACTTGCGATCGCTTTGGGTAATCGTATCCCAGTAGGCCCGTTCGGCATCAATATCAAAACAAGGCGATTGACAACTGACACAGGCACTTTTTTCATTGCCTTCGCGATCGGCACTACGACACATCGACTGGGTGATCGTAGAAACCCCCTGATGTGCCTCACTGCCCAGCAGTCCGCGTGTCCCCGTGTAAACCATCTGTACGGGTGCCATCGGACAAAAATATTGACACCATGTTTTTCCCCCAAATAGGTAGCCCACTGTAATTGAGGTCAAAATGCTTGTTATTAAAAAAATACCCAAGAGTAGGCGATCCGAATTAACCAGTAACAACCGAATGTTTAGGCTGATAAATAACAGGGCAAACTGGACATTTAAGCCATTGCGCCCCAACCAAGAATCTTTGGCGATCGTCACCAATTCAAACCTTGTTGCCTTTGTGACAGGATTCACGACCTTGCGCCGTCTTTGAATTCCTAGGGCTCTGGGAATCTGGGACATAAATGATAAAGGACAGATGCGCCGCCAAGCCTCATGCCCCAAAACCAAGAGGATCAAAACTGAGGCAGGTACGACCATTCCCCAAAAAATACGCGCACCCATTGCATAATTGCTTAGTGCCAGACATTGTCCCTGAAACTGAAAACAGGCTTGCTTGCTTTGAATGTGAAAAGGACTAAAGGTTGTATCGGGATCGGTTAAATATGCTGAAAAGGGATCGTAAAATAGAGAGAGTATCAGTACTAGCCAACCAACTGTCAGCAGTAATCTGACATTGTGCATGTGCTTTTCTGAAACTGTATTTAGCAAGATTTCACCCCTTATATGCCTTATAACTGCCTGAATATGCCATAACTTGCCAATATTATTCCCAATTGTGATGGGTTAACAACAAGTCGGCAATGCATGGATTGTAGGAATAATTTATACTCCCTTCCATACGAGATCGTGTTATTAAGCTTACGTACCTACATTTGACCTACTTTTAGCCTTTCTTAGCCAACTAATGACGCAATATCACGGTAAAAAGTTCACTCTATCGATCGCTTCAGTACTCTTAACACTGATATTTACACCCATTTGTCTCAGCAATCACAAGGCTTGGGCTGAGGAAATTAAGGTAACTCCTAAGAAAGAAACGACGCTGACGATGTTTGAAAACATTAGTCTTGCCCCTCACTTCACACCCACGCTCAAGGTTTTGCACGGGATCAGCGGTGGCACAGTAGAAACGCAAAAAATGTCGGGTCGGGTTGAAACCGAAACAGGTGCCTGTATTGGCTTTATTGACGCTGTACCAGATCATACAATTACCCTAACTAAACCCTTTAAGTATTTAGAACTGCGGGTAAAAAGCTCTGGGGATACGGTGATGCTGATCCGAGGGCCTGGGGGCAGTTGGTGCAGTGATGATGTCAGCGATCGCAACCCTGTGATTGCTGGTGAATGGTTACCTGGCAAGTATGAGGTGTGGGTTGGCTCCTATGAAGCCAATATGTCTTTTCCTTACCTGCTGGAACTTTCGGAAGTGAAATAGCATTTAGCAGTTGGCTTTCCAGAGCTTTCTAGAAGTGTAGCTAACTACCAACGACTAAAGACCACCTAGCGTACTTTTCGTATCATGTTTGGTAAAGGGGTGCGAACCTTCGGCGATCGAGTACAAATAAGCTCTGGTTGCATCAGGGATATTTTTAGCACCTGTAAAATCTGCGTCAGTAATGGATTTAAGCCCTACAAACTTTGCACCTCTTAGGTTTGTCCCCCTGAGGTTGGCTCCTTTAAGATTTGCACGAGTAAAATCGGCATCAATCAGATTCGCACCGCTAAAGTTGGCAACACTGAGGTTACTTCTGATAAATTTTGCCTCTGTTAAATTTGCCCAAGTTAAGTTTGCCCAGCTTAGATCGGCATCTGAAAAGTTTGTGTTTCTGAGTATGGCTCCCCTAAAATTAGCCTCAATTAAATTAGCCCCACTCAGATCGGCATCAATCAGGTTGGCACTACTTAAGTCAACATTCTTGAGATTAGCTCCCCTCAGATCGACACCACTTAGCAGTGCGCCTCTTAATTTCAGCCCACCTAGATCGAGAATCGCAAAATCTCTGACCCCTTGACTATATTGCTCTATAACCCACTCAGCGCTCAATGATTTACCCTTATTAGAACTAGATCGTTAAAACCAATATCCCAACAGTTCCCTATAAAGCGCCCCTATAAATTGCTAGGCGTAATTGATTACTAATCCACTTAGAACTAACTTATACCCAAAGCTGCAATCTAGGAACTGGTTTAGTAATTTTTGCTTATCTCCTAATTCCCAGCTAACGGTGCCTGAACGAAGCCAAAGCCACCGTTAGCTAAGCAGAGCCTTTAGTATTTAGGCACAGAAGGATCGATCTCTTGGCTCCAAGCGTTAATGCCACCTTTGACATTAATGCCATCAATGCCAGCTTGCTTGAGAATACCCAATGCCTTTGCAGAACGTCCACCCATCTTGCAATGGGCAATGAGCTTATGCCCATTGAGCAGTGACTTCACTTTCTCCACACCCTTGCCATTCTCAATCTCAGGTAAGGGGATCAAGACTGTATTGGGGATTTTGCCAATTTCCCATTCGTTGGGGTTACGAACATCCACGATCAGATAGTCCTTGGCACCTGCATCGATAATCTGCTTGAGTTCGCGAACGGTCATCTCAGCAATGGGCTGTTGTGTCTCTGTGGCTGCTGCTTGGGGAATGCCGCAGAACTGCTCGTAATCAATTAGTTTCTCAATTACAGGTCGAGTTGGGTTGGGACGCAGCTTTAACTCGCGAAACTTCATATTGAGAGAATCGTAAAGCATCAAGCGCCCGCTCAAGGTTGTACCTTTCCCCAAAATAATCTTGACCGTTTCTGTGGCTTGAATGACGCCAATTAAACCGGGGAGAATCCCCAATACACCACCCTCAGCACAGGAAGGAACTAACCCAGGAGGCGGTGGCTCTGGATAGAGATCGCGATAGTTAGGCCCGCCCTCATAGTTAAATACGGTGGCTTGCCCTTCAAAGCGGAATATCGAGCCATAGACGTTGGGCTTGTTTAACAACACACAGGCATCGTTAACTAAATAACGGGTTGGGAAGTTGTCCGTACCATCGACCACAATGTCATAGGGTCTAATGATTTCCAAAGCATTTTCAGAGCTTAGACGAGTTGGGTAGAGATCGACTTGGCAGTAGGGATTAATTTCAAGAATGCGTTGCTTGGCAGACTCAATTTTGGGTTTGCCTACCCAACTCGTGCCATGAATGACTTGCCGTTGCAAATTAGAGGTATCGACAATATCAAAATCGACAATGCCAATGCGTCCAATGCCAGCTGCCGCAAGATACAACAGTAGGGGAGAGCCTAAGCCACCCGTACCGATACACAGCACACTGGCAGCCTTAAGGCGTTTTTGTCCTTCTACGCCCACCTCGGGCAAAATTAAATGACGCGAATAACGCTCGTAGTCATCTGGACTAAGTTGAATATTATTAAGGTCAGGGTCAAGCATAGGTTGAGTCAGAGTTACCTTTGTTAATCATGGAATGATTTGGCGATTTTTGGGGAATCAAAAACATTTCTTAGTCAGAGCTTAAGATTCTATGTCTGTCGAATCACATCTAACTGGTCTATATTTGATGAATAATTTGATTTGATGCATAAGCATGGATTGCGATCGCAGTCATTTTAGTTGCAGATGCTAGTCATGTGCTTATCTTCACCCACTTAATTTAAGTATAAAGTAATCGCTTATGGATACCCCATACATCTACTACATTCCCATCTATCCTGATGATGACTGCAGCGAAACCCTCATGCACTTATTTAGTGGAGAACCGGGGCTAGACAAGGAAATTTTTGCTCTGCTAGAACAACTTGATAAGCGAGAAAGCAAAGGAGAGGCTGTTGATTATATTAAAGAATTTGAAGTTAAGTTAAGACTTAAGCGGGTTTCTGTACGACAATTACCCCGTCATCAGTCCAGATTTGTTCCGATTACGACATAATCTAAACCCAAAGCTCCTCGAAATTTCTAGGCTTTAACTTTGTAATTTCAACTTGTAATTTCAACCTTTGCGATCGCAGCTTCCTCCAGATCTATTTAAATAGCACAGGTGATATCACCAACTTTTCGGGTAAATACCATATTCTCGCGATAGTCAACGGGGCAGTCAATTACGGTGGGTACTGACTGCTCCAGTGCTTCCTTTAAGGTAGGGATCAAATCGATCGCGGACTTCACCCGATAGCCGATTAGCCCCATACTCTCTGCCAACTTGACAAAATCAGGATTTCCAAACTTGACATGGGCAGATTTACCAAAGTGAATGTTTTGTTTCCATTCAATCAAGCCATAGCCACCGTCATTAAAGATTAAGGTGACAAAAGGCGTACCTATGCGCACGGCGGTTTCCAGTTCTTGCATATTCATCATAAAACCGCCATCGCCCGTAATCGCGATAATCTTGCGATTGGGATAGACCAGTTTGGCTGCTACTGCGCCAGGGATGGCGATCCCCATGGCGGCAAACCCATTAGAGATAATGCAGGTGTTAGGGCGATCGCAGTGATAATGCCTTGCCATCCAGATTTTGTGAGCCCCGACATCGGAAATCACGATATCTTCGGCTCCCATGACTTGGCGGACATCATAGACAACTTTTTGGGGCTTGACTGGAAACCCTTCGTCATCGGCATACTGCTCGTAGTCGGCAAGAATGCTAGGTCTGAGGTGTAAGGCATGAGGGTCGGGTTTCCCAGAGCGATCGACTCGGTGCATAATCTCATTGAGGGCATCAGAGATATCGCCCACAATTTCCACCCTAGGAATATAGCTGCTGTCAACTTCCGCCCGATTTTCGCCAATGTGAATAATCGGGATTGTGCCCAGAGCATTCCATTTTTTGGGCGAGTATTCGATCAGGTCGTAGCCTACGGCAATCACCAGATCGGTCTCATCAAAGGCACAGTTGATCAAATCTCGCTGTTGTAAACCAATCGTCCACATTGCCAGAGGATGGGTGTAGGGAATCACGCCCTTACCCATAAAGGTATTCACCACAGGAATATTGAGCCTTGTGGCAAAGTCTGTGAGCGCTTGACTAGCTTTGGATCGAATGGCACCATTGCCCACCAAAATCAGAGGATTTTTGGCTTTGGCAATCAGCATGGCAGCATCGCCTAAACTTCGGTAAGAGGCATACATTCTGCTGTTGTCATCTACGGTCAAAGGTTTCCCCGTTACCTCCATTGCCGCGATATTCTCAGGTAGGTCAATATGCACGGCTCCCGGCTTCTCTGTTTGTGCCAATTTAAAAGCTTTACGCACAATTTCGGGGGTAATGCTAGGACGCACGATCTGGGCATTCCATTTGGTTACGGGCTCAAACATTGCCACGAGATCGAGATATTGATGCGATTCGATATGCATGCGATCGGTGCCTACTTGTCCTGTGATCGCCACCAAGGGAGCGCAGTCAAGGTTGGCATCGGCGACACCTGTCATTAAATTGGTTGCCCCTGGACCTAAGGTTGATAGGCATACGCCCGGTTTCCCCGTGAGCCGCCCATAGACATCTGCCATAAACGCCGCCCCTTGTTCGTGGCGGGTGGTGATAAATTGAATGGAGGAATTCTCTAGGGCATTGATGACCTCTAAATTTTCCTCGCCAGGGAGTCCAAAGATATATTGAACCCCCTCATTTTCAAGACAACGGACTAATAGTTCGGCGGTATTCATAGGTTTCGTTTAACGATCGGTAAATTCTTGACTGCGAACCACAATTGCAAAGTTTATTTGACGTAGACAGTTTTGATGTTGACAAATTCTTGGATGCCTTGAATGCCCAGTTCTCTGCCATATCCAGATCGCTTAATTCCCCCAAAAGGCAATTTCGGATCGGATTTGACCATACTGTTAATAAACACGGCTCCAGCTTCAAGATCGTTAATCAGACGCTCTTGTTCCTGCGGATCGGTTGTCCATGCACTAGCACCTAAGCCGAAGGGAGTGCAATTGGCGAGGGCGATCGCTTCGTCAATATCTGCAACCCGAAACAGGGAAGCCACAGGCCCAAATAACTCATCGGCATAGGCTGGACAGCCCTTAGGAATGTCGCTCAAGATTGTGGGCGGATAGAAGTTTCCCTTGGCTAAAGGCGTATGGCTATAGATCTGCATATCACCCCCAATCAGCAGTTTTGCACCATGTTGCACAGATTTCTGGACTTGGAGATCGAGTTCTTGACGTATGCGATCGGTGGCTAAGGGACCAATATCGGTTTCAGGTAGCATCGGATCGCCTACCTTTAAGGCTTTGTATCCTTCAACGAGGCGTTGCTCAAATTCCGTTGCGATCGCAGTTTCGACAATAAAGCGCTTAGCAGCAATACAAGACTGACCGCTGTTGAGCATTCGCGCCGCGATCGCCGTAGAAACAGCTTCTTCAAGATTGGCGCTTTTGAGCACGATAAATGGATCGCTACCACCCAGTTCCAATACGGTTTTCTTGATTTCGTGCCCCGCGATCGCGGCGAGACTTTGACCTGCAGGTTCGCTACCCGTGAGCGTAGCAGCTTTAACCCGCACATCTTTTACAATTTCTGCAACGCGATTTGCCCCAACTAATAGGGTTTGAAATACTCCTGTAGGAAACCCAGCGGTTTGGAAGATCTCCTCTATTGCCAAAGCACACTGAGGTACGTTAGAGGCGTGTTTTAGCAAACCAATATTGCCTGCCATCAGCGCTGGCGCAGCAAACCGAAATACCTGCCAAAATGGAAAGTTCCAAGGCATCACGGCTAGAATAATCCCCAAGGGCTGATAGCGCACCAAAGAACGACTGGCAGCAGTTGGTATAGATACATCTCCTAGAAATTGTTCGGCATTCTCAGCATAAAAACGACAAACTAAAGCCGATTTCTCAACTTCAGCGATCGCGCTAAGCAATGGCTTCCCCATCTCTAAGGTCATTAACTTGGCAAATTCTAGCTTACGCGCTTCTAGAATGTCTGCGGCCTTATGTATCCAGCCTGCTTTTTGGGCAAAGCCAATGTGGCGATACGTTGTGAATGCTCGATTGGCAAGCGCTAACTTGGTATCAAGTTCAGAACTTGTCAGGGCGATAAAAGTCTGGACGACTTCCCCAGTCGTGGGATTTGTAGAGGCGATCGACATTTCCTCAGAACCTCCAGTTTGGTAATTTTTGAGGAGTAATAACGTAATGCTTCACCAAGAGCTTGTACCTTAGCCTAAAACACCAAGGACTTCAGTTCCTAACTCACTGTTTTAGATCGTTATCAATGGACATTAATAGACTAAAACCTAGTCTGGCTTTCCTGTTCAGAGGCTTTAGCATTTAGCTCTCAATTTATTGCAGGGCTATCTGGCTTATAAAAAGGTTGGGTACAAGATCTGGTGTCAACTACTTTGATACTTTGATCGATCTTATCAACAAATTCTAATTCTGTTATAAAGAATACATTCTATGAAATATTTTCTGGACTGAAGCTTAGCTAAAAATTCACGCTCCTGAATATTTATTTTCGCGGCACTCGCATCGATCCTTGTAAAAACAACCATGGCTTAGAAGAGTTATCGAGGTAAAATCTCATCCAAGCGAAGTTGAAAATCAAGCAAAAGAGGGGATACAAGCAGTTTACTAAGACGATATAGTTGTTAGTTGTAACCTTCAACAATCAATTGGCAAATCGTAAATGTGGGCTGTTTCGGTTTACCAATAAAAAAACACCCCCCAACCCCAAATAATCGCCAATCCAATATTCTGGAATTCCCAACAGAGCATATTCCTCAACCTTACGGGCATAATCGTTTTCCCAGTTAGTGCCTACAACTTCAACTACGAGTTTGATAGATTGCCCCAAAGTGATAAGGGGTTCCTTTTCCCATAAAGGTTCATGAAGCAACATCCTTTCATCCAGCACTACAATATCAGGACATAAATATCAGGACATAGGACAAGATCGGTTTCTGCAAACGGTCGGATCAAACAAGTACGAGGAATAAACCAAGGCTGTTCGGAAACAGTAAGAGCAATGCCTATTTTGGTTGCCAGTTTACCACTCACGGTTTCGTGGAGCCCAGTTTGTTCCATGCCGAGTCGGAATTTACTAAATTTTGAGTATTGTATTATACCGTTCTAACTAGGAGAAAAGTCATAAGGATTACGATCCTTAAAAATTTAGCCCGATTTCAGAAGGGCGCGATCGCATGAAAATCTTTGCGGCTAGCAAGATTTAAGGCTTGTCAAGAGCAACGCGATCGCTTCGACAAAGGGACGTAACTCACGGGTCGGCAAATTCCCATTGTTGATCAGAATGGCAAAGGCAATTTCATCGTAGCCACTGGGCTTCACATAGCCTGACAAGGCGATAACACCCGACATCGTGCCTGTTTTCCCTTGTAAAATCCCTGCGGCGGGCGTGTCCTTAAAACGGTTGACCAGCGTACCATCTACCCCAGCCACAGAGAGGGAATTGCGGAAATCGCGATCGCTTGCCATTACTTTTAGTAACAGAACCATCGCTCTCGGCGTAATCAGATTGCTACGCGATAAGCCCGACCCATCGACAAGAAGGAAACTGCGATCGCTCAAACCGATGGATTTGAGGAACCTCGTCGCGATCAGAATACCTGTGCTTAGATCGTCATTCTCGACTTCATGAGTGCGACTTCCTAGAATTCGCAGTAAGAGTTCGGCATAGAGATTATTGCTGTCTTTATTGGTGGTTTGGAGCAGCGATCGCAGGGGTGGCGATAGAACTCTTGCCAATTCCACATTGGGTTGTGAGCTATTCGGATTTAGGGAAGAATTGGAATTAGAATCAATCTGAATGCCTTGATTCGCTAACTCCGTTCGCAAAAGCATCAAAAACTGCGCTTCAGGATCGGGCACTGCGACGCCACCCAATTCAGGTTCGGCATCTTGAGCAAGCTGCCCTCGAATCATTAATCGCCTTTGTCCAAAAGGGCGTTCGACCTGTAACGAGCTTTCGCGATTGACGGAACCTGTGGTAGCTTGATTTTCTACGATCCAACCATTCGCTAACTGGGGTTGTTCCCATTGGAATTGTAGGGGTTTTCCAACCTGTGTGGTCGAAATTGTCCAGAGTAGCGCATTCTCATCAATCGTGGCAGCCGAAGCGATCGCACCGTAATATTCCTGTAGATCTTGCCATTCCCAACTATCTCCTATGCCAGAACCTTGGAGCGAAGATAGAGTTCTAATCTTGCCACGAATGCGCTTGATTCCTCTATCCGTTAACTGTTTGACTAGCAACTTTAAGCTCGTCTCAGAGCGAAAACTCGGATCGCCGCGACCGATCAGCCATAAGTCCCCCATAATTTCTCCCTTGGCATTGGGAGGTTGAGCGGACATCAGGGAAGTGGTAATGCGATAATCCCCTCCTAGTAACTTCAACGCTGCCGCAGTAGTTAGCAGTTTGGCATTTGAGGCGGGGATAAAGTAGCGATCGCCATCCAAATCGATCGGAACTTGCGAGGATGGTGTTAAAGTTTGGGCAAACACGCCTAAGCGTGAGAACTGTAGCTTGGGATCTTGAGCAATTTTATTCACCTCTGCTTTGAGTTGACTGGCACAAATCGCTGAAGTTGCGGCGTAAGATTTTTCCGCGATCGCTAGAACAGCGATCGGAATGACAAGGTAATGAATTATAGAGCGATAGGAACGAAGCATTCGCATAGTTTTGTTTTACATAAATCGTAGAAAGCATTTACTTAAATGCTTCGCCCTTACAGCTAAATAACTTAATTATGCGCTAAGTTTGTTGAGGGCTTTTCGGAAGACAATTTTATCGACACCATCTGCATAGAAATCACGAATTTTTGCTTCTTGTTCGTAACCGTTGCTTTGGTAAAACTTCCGAACGTATTCAAAGTCTTCCGTGCCTGATGTTTCGACGAGCAGCACGCGATCGCCACGTTCCGCCAAAATCTTCTCAACATGAAAGAGTAGAGCTTTGCCGCGTCCTTGTTTTTGGCGGGTAGGATGAATGGCAATCAAATACAAGTTCCATATCCCTTCAGTCATACGTTCTGGCGCGGTATACGCAACACCCACTGGTTCGCCATCATCATCAGTAAACCAGAGTTCAGGGCTATTCGATGTGCCAGTGAAGTGCTGGGCAAGCATCTGGGAAAGTTCTTCAGTCTGTTGCGGCTCAAACAGTCCTGATGCCTCAGCCAATGCAATCAGCGCCTTCGTATCATCGGGCGTGGTCGGTCGAATCATTGTAGTGCTTGAAATTAATTGAAGTAAGTGATAGTACCACCAGAATGTAAATTAAAACAAAAAGTATCGTTGTGCCATCGGTAAAACCGTTGCGGGTTCGCAGGTCAACAATTCACCATCAGCCCTCACCTCATAGGTTTCAGGATCGACTTCCATTCTAGGCATGGCATCGTTCAATTTCATATCTCGCTTCGAGATATTCCGCGTACCCGACACCGCGATCGCAGTCTTCTTCAAATTCAATTGTTGTGGAATTCCCTTCGCTAAAGCTGCTTGAGAAACAAACGTTAGAGAAGTGTGATTGATTGCTCCGCCATAACTGGCAAACATGGGGCGCATATGTACGGGCTGAGGAGTGGGAATACTGGCATTGGCATCCCCCATTTGCGCCCAAGCGATCGCGCCGCCTTTCAAAACAGTTTCAGGTTTAACACCAAAGAAGGCAGGTCGCCACAGGCACAGATCCGCCAGTTTCCCGACTTCAATAGAACCGACATGGGCAGAGATTCCATGCGCGATCGCGGGGTTAATCGTGTACTTGGCAATATAACGTTTAGCGCGAAAATTATCCGCTTTAGATTCCTGCGTGGAGGTCAGTACACCGCGCTGCACCTTCATTTTATGGGCGGTTTGCCAAGTACGAATAATCACCTCTCCGACTCTTCCCATCGCTTGAGAATCCGAAGAAATCATACTGAATGCGCCCAAATCGTGCAGGATATCTTCAGCCGCGATCGTTTCGCGCCGAATGCGAGACTCGGCAAAAGCAACATCTTCTGGAATGCTAGGATCGAGGTGGTGACAGACCATCAGCATATCGAGATGTTCGTCCAGCGTATTAAGCGTATAAGGACGTGTTGGATTGGTAGAAGAGGGAAGTACGTTGGCTTCACCGCAGACCTTGATGATGTCAGGAGCATGTCCGCCACCCGCACCTTCCGTATGATAGGTGTGAATGACGCGATTTTTAAAGGCGCGAATGGTATCTTCGACAAATCCAGCTTCGTTCAAGGTATCGGTATGGATGGCAACTTGAACATCGTAGTCATCGGCAACGCTAAGGCAGTTATCGATCGCGGCGGGAGTGGTTCCCCAATCTTCATGGAGCTTTAGTCCCATCGCTCCTGCTTCGACCTGCTCGACCAAACCTTCAGGTTTGCTGCTATTCCCTTTCCCTAAAAAGCCCAGATTCATCGGAAAGGCGTCGGCTGCTTGCAACATGCGGTACATATGCCAAGGACCGGGGGTGCAGGTGGTGGCATTCGTACCTGCGGCGGGGCCCGTGCCACCACCAATCATCGTCGTCACGCCAGAAGCGATCGCGACTTCGATCTGTTGCGGACAAATAAAGTGAATATGGGTGTCGATACCACCTGCGGTGAGAATCATGCCTTCGCCTGCGATCGCTTCCGTACCCGCGCCAATAATAATATTCACATTATCTTGAATGTAAGGATTTCCTGCTTTGCCGATCGCGGCGATTTTGCCATCTTTAATGCCGACATCGGCTTTGACAATTCCCCACCAGTCGAGAATGAGGGCGTTGGTAATCACGGTATCCACTGCACCATCAGCATTCGTAATTGGCGATTGTCCCATGCCATCCCGAATCACCTTCCCCCCGCCAAATTTCACTTCGTCGCCGTAGGTGGTGTAATCCTGTTCCACTTCGATGATAATTTCAGTATCGGCAAGACGAATGCGATCGCCTACGGTGGGGCCAAAGGTTTCTGCGTAAGCGCGGCGATTCATTCTATAACTCATGGGATTCTTCTCGATAAAGATTTAATAGATTTAATGACACCTAGGGGCAAGAATTTGGGCAGCTACGACGGGGGGGGATTGCCCCTACTTCTTTTTCTTGTTCTTCGATTTTTTGGTTTTCTCTTCCAATTCACCTTTCGGCCGATCGTCCAATTTACCTTCGATCAGGGCATTGAATCCGTACATTTCTCGACTACCGGCTAAGGCGACTAAGGTAACTTCACGATCGTCACCAGGTTCAAACCGCACCGCAGTTCCCGCAGGAATATCCAGCCGCATGCCGCGTGCCTGCGATCGCTCAAATGCCAAAGCTGCATTCACCTCAAAAAAATGGTAATGGGAACCAACTTGAATGGGGCGATCGCCTGTATTTGCCACCTTTAAGCTCACCGTAGGGCGATCGGCATTCAGTTCAATTTCTCCCTCTTGGATAAACATTTCACCCGGAATCATAGTTTTTTACCTTTTTAGATTTCTATCTGTTATTTCAATTAGGCTTTTAAAATCTGCTCGGCAGTCAGTTGTAGCTCTGGAAACGTACTTGACGCGATCGCATCATTCCCTCTAAACATCGAACGTTGATATTCACCCTTGTCATCTAATACATACACGAATATGGTTGGAAGCTTCGGTTTACCAAGATATTCTCTGCCTCCCAGGGCTAAGTAATCGACAATCCAATATTCATGGATGCCCATGCGCTGATATTCATCTAACTTATCGATGTAGTCATCATCCCAATTGGTTGAAACGACTTCCACGGCTAGCTGAATTGGCGATCGCAACGCCGCATAATCCGAACGATTGGCTCGCCAGTCATCGCGATCGATCACGCTGACATCGGGCATTCGTCCTTGCTCAGTTCCATCTTGACTTAAGGTTCTAAGCAGAACAGATTGTTTGATTACATAGCTCAGATCAGATCGTTTGACTTCATCATAAAAACATCGATCTAAAAAGTCCGCAATATCAATATGATTCCTTGTGATGGATCTCTCAACTAGCTCACCATCGACTAACTCATAATGTGAACAATTAGGAGAGAGTTCTAAGAATTCCTCGAAAGTCAGCTTAGGTTTTACGGTTGTAATCATAGCGAACCTCTAGCTAGAGAATAAGAGCTACTGAATTGGGTTATGGACTGTTACGAGTTTTGTACCATCGGGGAAAGTTGCTTCCACTTGGACATCATGGATCATTTCGGGGATTCCTTCCATGACATCGGCTCGTTTGAGTAGAGTCGTGCCATAGGACATCAGTTCCGCAACCGTGCGCCCTTCTCGAGCTCCTTCTAAAATTTCGGCGGTAATGAATGCGATCGCTTCGGGATAATTTAGCTTTAATCCCTTAGCTTTGCGTCTTTCTGCTAGCAGCGCTGCTGTAAAAATCAGTAATTTATCTTTTTCTTGGGGAGTTAGTTGCATGGATGATTCCTATTTCGATTTCTTAACATTAAAAACCTTGAGATTTGACCTCTCTCCAACCCCAATTACCCCTCCCTAGCCCTCCCCTTGTAAAGGGGAGGGAACAAGATCTCTTATCTTCCCCCTTTACAAGGGGGAATTAAAGGGGGTAAGTCCGACTTGTGTACATGGTAGCTTTTCACATCTGCCAAACTCTGGGTAAGCACGCCGATCGCTGCATATAGGATAGACGCAAAAGTTGCCACACATCTCTAAACCAGCTCCGCACTTCTGAGTTTGAGTTACCTCGATAGCGACAAAGCAAACCAGAGATGAGACGGCTCACGCCTGCTTCTCCATTATATTTTCCTGCGGATTGCCCCTCTGTCCACAATCTACGGATTTTTTCAACAATCTCAGGCGTGGCAGCTCGACCGACCAGTGCAAAACTACCGACAACAGCGCAGCCATTTAAACCGTGCGGACTATCGAGAATCGTCCGATCTCCTTCCAGCCATTGCCGATCGATCCATAGGGGTTTCCCCTGTTGCCAAACCTCTGTATGCGATCGCCAAGTTCCTTCTGTAAACCTTTCCCCGCTAGCACTGCGTCCAAACCTCGTAACCTCCCAGCCCAACCAAGTCGCACTAGGGGCTAATTCAATTCTCAAATTTTGCCGATAAATCGCTGATGCAAAGGCGATCGCTTCTTGGGGCAGCCACTCTAGGCAAGCCCCCTCACCGACAGAAATTTGGATGGTTTGCTCTGCTTCTTGACCGTTGGAGCGATAGATCTTGCTGGCTGCTGCCGTCGTAATCAACGCATGGGCTGAGGGCGCAACTTGAAGATCGATCCTCAGGCGATCGCCGCCAACAATGCCCCCTGCGGTATGTAAAATCACCCCATGACAGACTTCTGCACCTTCAGGATAAAACGGACGTTGAATCTTGAGTGGGGCAGTTCCTTGGCTGCGGGTCATGAGGGTTGTCCCATCCTGCAATGCGAAATCTAGCTGAAGTTTGCCGTGCCAACGAGAGGAATTCATGGCTGATGTGTTGACCTTACATGGAACAAAATCCCGTGATTATAGATGTCTACGGGGTAGGCACGGGGGCACTACCCCTACAAAATTCAAATTTTCTGGTAGGGGCAAGCCCCCCGTGGTTGCCCTTCTTGTAATTGCAGCAGGGGTAAATTCTAAACCGCTAAGAATTTCTGAATCACATCGTTACTGAGTTCGCTGGTCGCCCCAGATGCCACAATGCCACCCTTTTGCATAGCGTAGTACCAATCAGCTTGACGCACAAAATGTAAATGCTGCTCGACCAGAAGTACACCCACACCCGTTGTTTGCACGATCCGACGCACCGCTGCTTCAATTTCTAGAATGATCGAAGGCTGAATCCCTTCTGTGGGTTCGTCTAGAACGAGTAATTTAGGTTTTCCCATCAAAGCCCGCGCGATCGCGAGTTGTTGCTGCTGCCCACCGCTGAGATCGCCGCCCAAACGCCAGAGCATCGACTTGAGCACGGGAAATAGCTCGTAGACTTCCTCCAGATCGTCTTGCAGCGAAGCAACTGTCGGCTTCTGAGATTTATCTCTGGCTTCTAAGCCTAGGATCAGGTTCTCTTTCACCGTGAGGCGGGGAATCACTTCGCGTCCTTGGGGCACATAGCCAATTCCCATCCTAGCGCGGCGATCGGGGGACAGACCTGTCACATTCACCCCTGTAAATTTAACCTTGCCTTTGCGGGGTTTGAGTAGCCCCATAATCGTTTTGAGCATTGTGGTTTTGCCCACACCATTTCGACCAATCAGGCACACCATCTTACCCGCTGCCACACCCATATCGACGCTACGAAGAATGTGACTTTCTCCATAGTAAACATCGAGATCGGTAATCTCTAGTAACGGTTGTGCGCTGGTCAGATCCTGAGCGATCGCATCTTCCATTTGATTCATCTTACTTTGATGTTAAGGGTTTAATAGGCTTGAGGATTTTGGGGAATTATGCTGCCTCATGGACTTCTTCTTGCTGTTGGCCTAGATAGACCTCAATCACGCGAGGATCGTTCTGAACTTCTTCAATCGTGCCTTCGTACAAAACGCTACCCTCATGCAGTACCGTCACTTTACGCGAGATTTGCCGCACAAATTCCATGTCATGCTCGATCACGATAATCGAATGTTCTTGGGCTAGAGAAATCAGCAGTTCTCCTGTCTGTTCCGTTTCTTCGTCGGTCAGACCCGCAACGGGTTCATCCACCAGCAATAGATCGGGAGCCTGAGCGACAAGCATGCCAATTTCTAGCCACTGCTTTTCGCCATGGGAAAGGAGCCCAGCTTGAATGTCTGGCTTTGCTACCAAGCCGATAGTTTCCAGCAAACCTGAGACCGTGCGCCGTTCCGTCACCGAGGAACGACCGAGCAGGGTTGAAAAAACACCCTTATTGCGATTACAGGCAAGTTCTAGGTTTTCCCTTGGGGTGAGATTGAGATAGACTCTGGGAGTTTGAAACTTACGCCCCACGCCAAATCGTGCGATCTGGTGTTCTGACATCGATCGCAGATTTCTCCCTTTAAATCTCACCTGTCCGATCGTTGGCTTGACCTTCCCTGTAATGACATCTAAAAAGGTCGTTTTCCCTGCGCCATTCGGGCCGATAATTACCCGTAACTCGCCTTCATCCATACTGAAATTGAGGTTGTTGAGTGCTTTAAACCCGTCAAAACTAACGGTTAAATCCTCAATCTCCAAGATTCTTGCGTTCATACTGTACCTCTGGATCTTCTTCAAGACTAGGATAGGGAACTACTTTGCGACCAAAGAATAGGGTTTTAAAAATCTGTACGCCTTGCGTGCGCGCCCAACCGACCAAGCCATCGGGAAGCACCATAACCACAAGCAGAAACATCGCCCCCTGAAAGAATAGCCATATTTCTGAGAACTGTTCGCTCAAGATGCTCTTGGCAAAGTTGACAAGAACTGCACCAAGAATTGCCCCCGACAAACTCGCCCGACCGCCTACTGCCACCCAAATCACCATCTCAATCGAGAAAGCAATATTCATGGAGTTATTGGGCGAAATAATACCTGTTTGCGGTGTATAAAGCGCACCGCCAATCCCCGCTAGAGCAGCGGAAATCGCAAACACCAAAACCTTAAAACCTGTCGGATCGTAGCCCGTGAAACGCACGCGAGGTTCGTCATCGCGAATCGCAATCAGTAAGCGCCCAAACTTTCCACTCGTCAACCAACGACAGAGTGCATAGGCTAAGGCCAAAAATATAATCGTGAGAATGTAAAAAACCCGTCTCGTTTCTGGGGCATTTACGGTCGCACCAAAAATCGTCTGGAAATCGGTTAATCCATTCGTACCATTGATGAGCTTTTGCTGTCCGTTAAAGATGTTGTAAAAGATAATCGTAGTGGCTTGCGTCAAAATCGAGAAATAGACACCGCGAATGCGATTGCGAAACACCAAAAAGCCGAACAATGCTCCCACGATCGCAGGAATTAGAATAATCGCAACAATCGTAAATGGGAAAGAATTAAAGGGTTGCCAAATCCAAGGGAGTTCGGTAACGCCATAAAGGGGCATAAAAGAGGGAAGCTTTGAGGTAGCGTCGGGAGGAATTTGCAATTTTAGGTACATGGCAAAGGCATAGCCACCCAATCCGAAAAATACACCATGCCCCAAACTGAGCATACCTGTATAGCCCCAGATTAAATCGATGCCAAGTGCCACGATCGCTAGAGCCAAAAAACGCCCCAGTAGCTCGACGCGAAATCCCTGCCCGATCGCAACCAATAGGAGGGGGACAAGAAAGATCAGCAACAGCGCAATTCCAATTACGATGGCTGCCTCAATCAGAAGCGATCGCTTAATCTGTCCCTGTTTTTTCTGCACTTCAATTGCTGTCATTTCATTTATTCAGTTATCAGTTTTTGAGAAGCTGTTAGCAGTTCAAACATGTAGTGATTCACTAAGCATCAACCGTGCGTCCCTTTTGCGGAAACAGACCCGCAGGACGGAATTGCAAGAAAGCCACAATCAGGGCAAATAACATCACCCGTGCCATGCTGGTTGAAGAAAAGAAAGTGAAGAAATCGGCAAGGGGTTTGATCGGAGCGACTAACGCCACCAACGTGCCCGAACCCACCAAATAGTTGGTTGTGCCCAGAACTAGCGCCGCCACAATGGCACCGATCAGCTTGCCAACACCACCAACGACAACCACCATAAAGGTATCGACAATATAGTTTTGTCCCGTATTGGAACTGACCGAACCTAAGAAACTGACGGCACAACCTGCAATTCCTGCCAGACCTGAGCCGAGCGCAAACGTGAGCGAATCAACCGTCTGGGTGGGAATCCCCAAACAGGAACTCATGCTGCGGTTTTGGGTCACGGCACGAATGCGCAAACCCCAAGGCGATCGCTGCAAAAATAGATAAATGCCAATCACGCAGGCGATCGTCAGTACGATGATAAACAGGCGTGTATAGGGCAGTTGAATATTGCCAATCGGTAAGCCACCGCGCAACCATTTCGGTGCAGTCACATCCACACCCTGCGCGCCAAACCAAGGTTTTGTCGCAGTGAGTTTGTAGGTTTGAGCTAAAAATGCGCCAACGCTAAATGAGATTGCGGCAGATAGGGGTAATAATGCCGCGATCGCCCAATTCCGTATCACCTGCCAATTTGTGCGTTTTTGTAAAACCCACATACCCCCAAAAAACAGACCGCAAAATATAAGGATGCCTGCGAGAAACACCCAGTTCACACTACGGACAAATTGTTGCAAGATTAGGCTCACACCCCAAGTTGCTAACAGCGTTTCTAAAGGTCGTCCATAGAGAAACCGAATGACACCGCGCTCCAATAGAAACCCCACAAAAGCAGTGACAAGGAATGCCGCAATCAAAGCTGCGAAAACATAAAAATCCTGCCAAGGATCTCCCAAAAGCTTAAATCCATTTTGGACGAGATAGGTGGTGTATGCCCCTAGCATCATCAACTCGCCATGTGCCATGTTGATCACACCCATCAAGCCAAATACAATTGCCAGCCCTAAAGCTGCCAGCAATAAAACGGAGCCAGTACTGACTCCGTTAAATACGCCATCCAGTAATCTCAGCAATACGTCGAGCATTTACCTTTACTGATTAGTTATAGTCATCAAAAATTTTTATAGGGGCACTGCCCCTATGCCTACCCATCAAGTCTAGGGCAACCACGGGGGATTGCCCCTACATGTTGATTTGCTTCTACTTAGGCTTTTTTGTACTTACCGCCCTTTGCCTTATCAGACCAGTCACAGGCATAGCCCTTGGTATCAGCAACAAACTGGTTCCATGGCACTGGTACGACGGCTTCCTTGGTTTCAAACACAATCTTAAACAGACCGTCATCTGCAACTTCACCAATTCGGACAAACTTGGTGAGGTGATGATTGGAATTGAGTGTGTACTTACCACCGGGAGCATCAAAGGTTTGTCCGTAGGCAGCAGCGCGAACTGCTTCAATATCTGTAGTCTTCGCTTTCTCTACAGCTTGCTTCCACAGATAAACCATGACATAGGCGCATTCCATGGGGTCATTGACCACACGATCTGCACCGTACTTGGCTTTAAAGGCTTCCACAAATTTCTTACTAGCAGGAGAATCAACGGTTTGGAAATAGTTCCAAGCAGCATAGTGTCCCTTGAGGAACTCTTTTCCGATCGCTTTGATTTCTTCTTCCGCAATACTGACAGACATCGAAGGATATTTGTCAGGGGTCAAGCCTGCACCTTGCAATTGCTTAAAGAAAGCCACATTGGTGTCGCCGTTCATGGTGTTGTAAATTACGCCACCATTGGGAAGAGCCTGCTTGATCTTGGTGATGATTGGTGTAACTTCTGTGCTGCCAAGGGGAAGGTAATCTTCACCCACGACCTTACCACCCAAAGCTTCTAGTTGAGCCTTGATAATCGTATTGGCTGTACGAGGGAACACATAGTCGGAACCAACGAGGAAAAATTCTTTTCCTTTATTTTTTAACAGCCATTCTACGGAAGGCTCGATTTGTTGGTTAGGAGCAGCACCCGTGTAGAAGACGTTCAGAGAACATTCTTGTCCTTCATACTGAACGGGATACCAGAGTTGGTGTTTTTTGGACTCAAATACAGGCAGTACCGCTTTACGGCTGGCGGAAGTCCAGCAACCGAATACTGTCACAACCTTATCTTGATCGATCAACTTGGTTGCTTTTTCAGCAAAAGTAGGCCAATCAGAAGCACCATCTTCCTGAACGGCAACGATTTGCTTACCTAAAACACCACCCGCTTTGTTGATTTCTTCGATCGCTAGATTTTCAGCATCTACGACACTCTTTTCACTGATTGCCATCGTGCCGCTCAGGGAGTGTAAAATCCCCACTTTGATCGAGCCACCAGAAGGCGCAGTGGTTGCCGCAGCCGTAGTTGGTGCTGTAGTTGCTGGAGCAGAAGTTGCGGAGGCTGTTGGAGTTGGGGTCGAAGGCGCACAAGCCTTGATCAGCATACTGCTGCCCATTGCTGCCGATCCGTACAGCAGAAATTTGCGACGATTAAATTTACTGTTCATTAAAGGTTAGCGCCTCCATAAGACTGATTGAGAATATAGGTTCTGAGCATGGGTTTAAAATGCCAAAAAGAACGAATTCTCGTGCGATCGCTTTGCATGACGTATCATCACTCCTCACGAGAAAAATACTGACTTAACTTTGACTTAACACAGCTAAATCCACACTAATCCTGATATAGGCTTACTTGGTCAGTGGTATCACAGGATACAATCCTTTGTAAAAGCACCTTAATAAGGGTGAGTTATTACTGGAACTATGGGTATTATTTACAAATTTGCTGAGTTCATCACATATTGCGGCTAATAAACTGGGTGACCTCAGGCAAACCAACCTGTGTTTTTAGGTTTGTAAAAACAAACGGTTTTTCACCCCGCATCTTTTTTGTGTCTCTTTCCATTACCCCTAAATCAGCACCGACATAGGGAGCCAAATCGATTTTATTGATCACCAATAGATCGGATTTTGTAATTCCAGGCCCACCCTTACGCGGAATCTTATCGCCTGCAGCAACATCTATCACATAAATTGTCAAGTCCACGAGTTCGGGACTGAAGGTAGAAGCAAGATTATCTCCCCCACTTTCTACAAACACCAGATCGAGATCTTGCCAGCGATGCTCTAGTTGGTCGATCGCCGCTAAATTCATCGAAGCATCTTCTCTGATTGCCGTATGCGGACAACCACCCGTCTCAACTCCGACAATGCGATCGCGCTCTAATGCCTGACTGCGCACTAAAAATTGGGCGTCTTCTTGGGTATAAATATCGTTGGTAACTACAGCAAGATTAAAATGTTGCCGCATGGTTTTACAAAGGGCGTCAACGAGGGCGGTTTTTCCCGAACCCACAGGACCTGCAATGCCGACACGAAAAGCAGTCATAGACGTTGTTAGGTTGTTGTAGAGAGTTTTATCCTGTAAGTCTAGCAATGAGTCGGTTCGTAAGATCTTAGCGATCGCTAAAAAATGTACTAGTCCATGGTTAAGCTCTTATAAAATCTACTTAACCCGCTAAGGTTTGCTGCAAATTTCTAGGCATTTCTCAATGACCAATCAAAATAACGAGCGATCGGTGGATAGTTCTGATGGTTCAGTTACGAACTTCCACCATTCTAAATCAATTAGTAGTAGGATTGAGCTTAAGAAAACTGATACCGTTTTAACAGTTTATATATATCCAGTACCTTAGTACAGGACAAAACCTTGCAATAAAGACAGAAGAGGGGTTTCATAGG
>NZ_JAZBJZ010000022.1:0-54513 GCF_036349135.1 Tumidithrix elongata BACA0141 | reverse complement strand
AAGGAAAGGCTCTGGCAGTTTAACGGTAGACATTTTTACGCCGTAGTCTACTAGGTACAATTGGTTTCAATGCAACGCTCCCAGCGATCGCCTCAACATTATTACCAGAATTATTACCAGAGAGCCGACCATCTCAGGCAGTCACCAGCGATAAGATCAAACAAGGCGGCGACAAAATCAGAGAACTCAATCTCACAGATGCGCAAAAACAGCAGGTGCGGACGATTAGAAAAGATATGCACCAAAAGATTGACGCTGTTCTTACCAGCGAACAACGAGCAAAAGTTCTGCAAGCAAGGCAGTCAGGGCAAAACCTTAAAGATATGATGAAATCAATTCAGCTTACGGCTTTACAAAAACAAAAAATTCGTGCCATTCAGCAAAATTCCTATCAACAGATTAATGCGATTCTTACGGCTGAGCAACGAGCGAAATTAGGACAAATGCGACCACAACGCTAGTCAACTCTGGGAAGGTAACATCTTTTCCGAAATTGTTCTCAAATTTCAAGGGAATTGCGCCCTCAGAATCGGGGATTAGGGAGTTTATTGGAATTCTATTGAGAATAGTTTCAGGTTTAAAGGGGATTACCCCCTTTTTTTGCGCCTTTGGGCTTTTTGCTGTGCCTTTGGGCATAGATGTTCTCGAAAATTCAATGCTTGCGCTTAAATCTAAAGACAAGATAAAGCCTATACTGATAGGATGAAACTCTCAGTCACTTTTAAGCTAATTGACTGATTAACGAAAACTTACTTCCACAATAAAATTCACAATGCCATCTGCTGTCAGTTACTATTTTCCTTCCGATCCTCCTTACCTATTATTCATCGTTTCTCTAATTGCGGGGTTAGCCTGCGGTAGAGCATTTGAAGCCACATTGAGGGAACTAGTACAAGAATGGGCAGAACGTAAAACCTCGCGTACCCTCCTCCAGCTAAAGGGAATCAGTATACAAATCCCCTACTTAGGTATCACCCTATGTGTGGGTGTGTTTCTATCCTCTGGGCTAGAGGTTTTTGGGTTTCCTTCTGGGTTAGCTTATTCTGTCGCAATTCCCTTAACCTTGGGCAGTGCTTATTTTGTTTGGAGACAATTGGGAACTATGTTAGTAGAGTTAGAACGAGGTGGTTCGATGGCTATGGATCTTGATGTTTTTGAAAAGTAAAGAATAGATCATTCATCAACTGAGTGATTTCTAGTAAGTCAATAAATTGTAAAGCGAGCGTCTAAGCTTTTTAGGGCAAACCAATGGATGCCAGTGAACTCTTACAACTGTATAAAGCAGGCAGAGTTGAATTCTCTGATGTCGATCTGTCGGGGGCAGATTTGAGTGCAAGAGACTTGCATAAGGTTAATTTTAGTAGAGCTAGACTCTGCAAGACTAATCTCAAGTCTGCTAAACTCTGTCGCGCAAATTTAAGTGGAGCCGATCTGAGTTCTGCCGATCTTAAGGGCGCAGATCTGCATAAAGCAAATCTCCGCAGAGCAAATCTTAAGGGAGCAGATTTAAGAAATGCTGATTTGAGAGACGCAGATCTTAGAGGAGCCGATTTAAGTCGGGCTTATCTACAAGATGCGGTGTTTCAAGGCGCAAAGATGCAAAATGCGATTATGCAAAATGTAATTTGGGATCGAAGGTTTTAGCCTTGAATTACCCTCGTTAAAAACAGAGGCTGTAGAGGTTACAAAAGTTATATTTACCGATTTGGTAGTTGATTATACAGGAATCGCAGTTACGATCGCGGCATGGAAGGATGCCATGAAACCCTTGTAAATCAACGGTTTTAGCTTAGACTTCCAGCGGATTTAATCTAAAAGTTAGCTTTTAGAACCATTCGCGATCGCTAACTACTCGGTTATGTAGAGAGTGCTTTGCCAGTTAAAAAATAACTTTTGCGTCGGATCTCACCCCTTACGCAGATATTTTTGTGAAAATTTTGGGATTGTTTTAGCTGTCCCTCATAAAAAATATATCTATCAATTGGTCGAAATTAGTTTCACAAAAGTTGAAACCCTTATTCTTTCTTGGTTTCAGTGCGGGATTCCCCTATGGGTTAAACCTAGGTTATCTAGATTTGCTAGGAACTAACTTTTGTATAACTTTTCATACAACCTTTCACTAACTTTTTATACCTATTGGAGATTGTGCATTTTTTTTTTACGTGAATAATAGGTGAATGGAATCTAGATAACTTAAAACTAATTTTAAAGTTCTATCTTTTCTAGATTCCTTTCTCAATTATTTAGTTCAATGCGAGGCAATATGAAAATCCAATCCAGACCTGATAGCGCCACCTTTCGTCGAGTATTCAGCAATAGCCAAGCTTATGCTATGAGACTCACCTGCAATCGGTTCGATCGCGCAGAAGGCATTGAACTGCTTCAGAAGATTGAATCATGGGTTTCGATTAATGCCATGGTTAATTCTCAACAGATGCCTTTACTCACCCTAGATATGCAAGAAGTTGATTTTCTTGATAGCAATGGTCTGGCAGCACTTTTAGAAGCACGCAGAATTTTGAGATCCCATGGTAGCAACTTGTCACTCTGCTCTCTCCAAGTCTCTGTAAAACTAATCCTAGAGATTTCCAAGAGCGATCGCGCCTTTGCTATCTTTGATAGTTTCGACGGTTTTGTTGCCTATGTTGAGGCAAATCAAGAAGTAGAAGTAATGGCTGCATAATTCTAGAAACGTTAAGCATTCGGTTGATGGATAGCGTTAAACGCTCAAAGAGCTGAAAGCTGATTAATCTGGAAATGTAACAGACAAAACTTTTAAACTATGGCTTGCCTCGAAGCTCGTTTTCTTGAGATTCTCCTGTTTTCTGGGTTCGGTTTTCAACGCGATCGCGATTTTATCTGATAGGTCAAGTTTTTCAGCGCGGCGGAGCTTATCCTAAAAGAGTCATCTTTTCTTCGCTCTAAGGGATGAGAATTAAGCTCGTCAGCACGCTCGATGTACGCTCGCTAGGATCTAAATTTACCTGAGTCTGTTTATCTTCTCTGAATCTCAGGATGTTTTAGATCGTTTCTCAAGTCTTTTTTTCTTTCTAGAACTGGTTTTGCATTAGGGAAAAGTTGTTGAAACTTAGCCTTCATCTTTTCTCGTCCAGGCAGTTCGCGCTTGTGATCTTTTACCAAAGGACTGTTCAATAAGGTCTCGTACTCTGTCTGCGAGATTTTTTGAAGTTCTGCTCGTTTTTGTTGCCTTAATACGCGAAATCGTTCCCCACCTCTAACCACTTGGATCTGAGCTTGGGGTTCGTCTTTACGCGTAACTTCAACTTCACCCTCTAAAACCTGAATTTGATCGTTTCCCTGTTCATCAGCCTCTAGGATGTAGGTGGTGCCATGTACTGCCGCAACCATTGAGGAGGTACAGGTAGGAACTGCGCCATCGATCAAGACACTGCCACGTTGAAGTTGAGCACCGCACTGTCCGATGGTTAAAAGAGAATTTTTGCTGAGGCGCGCGATCGCGTCATTGTTAAACAACAACTCAGCACGGGACTCACCTGTGCGAACTTGTTCTTGCGATTTGGCGATATCATCAATGGCTGCTTGGCGATCGCGGATAAATACCTGTTGCCCATCTAAAATTTCAGTGACCTTTGCCGATTGAATATTTCCATTAGGTGTATTTGTAGACATTCCTGCTGAGCTGCTGGATGTTGATGGAGTCGTTGATGGAGTTGTTGATGAATGTGAAGCGATCGTTGCTATTGGGGATGAAGTGTTACCTTGAGAAGAATTTGGTGAAGGTACATCGCTATTGCAGCTAGCTGTGAGCAAGATACAACTGAGTAGAAGTATTTTTTTCATAGGATCGACTCAAGCTTAATAAAGTGGTTCGGAGACGAAATATCGGGTAAAATGTTCCCGATCTTCCCATTTAGCAATTTCTTGATAGACGTTATTTAGAGTCTGCTGAAACAGCGATTCCCTTCAGGATTCGTATCGCCGCTTATAGGGCAGGAGGTCGTTTCAACCAGCATGGCTAAAGTACCCCGTCCAAAGATGCACCAGTTCTGCCGCCTCTATAGTTCCTTCAAAAGGGAAGTTGGGGAGGAAATCCTTGTCTGAGGTCGGTTCATAGGGACCTTCCTTAATTTCTAAAATCGCCGTATTTGGTTGAAGAGCCACCAGAGTATGATAGACCCCCTCTGCCAGTTCTAAGCCCCAAGGATCGCCTCCTATGCGGCAGTGACTCTGCACATGGCCAGTCTCATCCAAAATTATCAATCCGATCTCCCCCTGAAGCACAGCGAATAATTCAAAACCGTTTTTCCCTTCTCCGCGAAGGTGGCGATGGGGGCGCACGTAGGTTCCAGGCTGAAGCACATTGACAAAGCGTTGCACGTGGTCGGAAAGTTTGTGCAGGTTATGATTTTGCCGCAGTCGCGGACTTAAACTAGCCTGTTCGCCTGTTTGGGTTAGTAAGGCAAGGGTTAAGGGTTTAACAAGATTGTCCATAGACCAAGAAATAAATTTAATTAACCTGAGTTCGGGTTAAGAATTTCGGAACAAAGCAAGCCAACTTGCTGGAACCGAGAGGTTTAATCGCCCTGCCCTATCGGGCATCCCCCTTTTTTAAGGGGGACAAGTGAGTTCTCCCCCCTTTTTTCAAGGGGGGCTGGGGGGGATCCTTGGGATGTATAGCGTTTCAGGTTTTCTTATCCCGAACTGACGTTAATTATCCTTGTTTATGGTGGTTGCGATCGCATCTATAGCTATCTTTAATCGTAATTGTGGTTTTTGGGTTCGTGCAGGCAAGATGCCTGCGCTACAAATTAATTGAAACTCATTTACGATCGCATCTATATCGTGATTTTCGCTTTTTGTTACGGTCGCACAAATCTTGCATGACGACACCCTTCGAGGTAAAGTGCTAACTCAGATCTTTATGGAAAAAGGAGAACTCTGAAATTCGTAAATTCAGGGTTTGCTCGGCTTAATCGTCATGAAAAAACTTCACATAAAAACTTGGCAGAGACCTTTACGATCGCTTGTTTCGCTCTGGTTGGGCTTGGCGATCGCGCTTATGACAAACCTTCCCTTTTTTAATTCCTTCTTTTGGGCGGCGGCACAACCTCCAGACCCTGATTCCAAATCTGCATCGGAACTGAGAGGGGTATGGCTGACCAATGTAGATAGTGATGTTCTCTTTTCGCGGGATAAACTCAGTCAGGCAGTTCAACGCCTAAAGCGCCTCAATTTTAATACGATTTATCCTACGGTTTGGCATGAGGGATATACCCTCTATCCTAGCGTAGTCGCTGAGAATACCTTTGGCAAAGCAGTCTCTCCGATTCCAGAATGGCAGGGGCGAGATATGTTAGCGGAAGCGATCGAACTGGGTCACGAGCAGAAACTAGCCGTAATTCCTTGGTTTGAGTTTGGGCTAATGTCCGAAGAGAGAGCCGAACTCACAAGACTGCATCCCGAATGGTTGACTAGTCGCAAGGATGGCTCCAAGGTGTTTGTTTATGGCGAACGAGGGCAACATCGTTTTGTTTGGCTCAATCCTTTACGACCTGAAGTGCAAAAACTGCTTGTCGATCTAATTATGGAAGTCGTCACCAAATATAATGTGGATGGCATTCAAATTGACGATCATTTTGGGATGCCTGCTGAGCTTGGCTACGATGACTACACGATCGCACTCTATCAAAAAGAACACAACGGCAAACGCCCACCCGAAGATATCAACGATCCAGAATGGACGCGCTGGCGATCGCATTTTGTGACAGATCTGATGGTGAAGATATTCGCCTCGATCAAAACCACCAAACCTAATTGCTTAATTTCTCTCTCTCCTAATCCTAGAGCTTTCTCTTACCAGCACTACCTCCAAGATTGGTATCGCTGGGTCGATCTGGGATTTATCAACGAACTGATCGTACAGGTCTATCGTTCCGAGATGGCTGAATTTGTGAATGAGTTAGAAAGTCCTGAGTTACGAGAGATTCGTAAAAAGATTCCTGTCGGAATTGGGGTTTTAGCGGGTTTACGCGTTCAAAATGTGGCGATGGAGTTGATTGAAAGTCAGGTTAAGGCAACCCGCGATCGCAATTTTCAAGGCTTTTCTTTCTTCTTTTATGAAACCCTGGGCGATCGCGATCTAGCTTTTGCCAATTTACTCGCTGCACCCGCTATTCGCCCTAGCAAACCAGTTTCGATCCGTAAAACCTAGCTGAGAATTTCTTATGTCTGATGTTCCTAAAGCTGAAGCATCAAAACAGCGATTCTTTATTGCACTACTTCTGCCTGAGCCTATTGAAGCCGAGATCGATCGGATTAGGCAGGATTTCCGCGATCGCTACCAAAGCCGAGGGGCTCTTAATTCGCCACCTCATATCACCGTACAACCTCCCTTTGAACTTCCGCTAGATGGTGCGACTGAAGATGTCTCGACCTTAACGAAATATCTAGAGGAATTCGCTTCTAGTCACCATTCCATTCCCATCACGATATCTGGATTTTCTGCCTTTGCGCCCAGTGTGATTTATGTGGCGGTCAAGTCTCCAGAGCTCCTGACGATGCGAGCCAATCTCGCCATACATCTTGAAAAAACGATGAATCTGGTCGATCCACAGGCAAAAACTCGTGCTTTTGTTCCACATGTAACCGTGGCATCCCGCGATCTGGGCGAACAAAATTTCAAGCTGGCTTGGGCAGAGTTTGAGCATCAATCGATTCACTATGATTTCACGAGCGATCGCATTACACTCCTCAGTTATGAGGAACAACAATCGATCGCTCATTCGCACTTCCCATTTATGACAGCCACCATCCAGTGATAACTCTTTAAGATATTCTCCCCCCTCTTTTCAGCTACGGTGTACACACAAGTAAAAAAGCTGTGCACACAAGTCGTGAAACCCATGCAATACAAGGTTTTTATGGATATTTACTCATTCTCAATAGCGCAAGGCTTATTGAGAATAGTGAACGAGAAATCAAGGTTTCAAGAGCCTAAAATTTCTCAGTTCAGCTTTAAATCCAATCTGGGTGGACTTGTGTGTACACGGTAGCTTTTTTCAGGGGGGCTGAGGGGGATCGAACCCTAAAACGAAGCACCAAGAACTTCTCAAACACGCTCCTACTGTTTGCCTGATGATGGACGGTCTAGGATGACGCGCACTAGAACGGCGAAAGCGAGAATTGCCCCAACAGTTGGACTGTTGACGATCGCGGGAATCGTATTAGATGCATCAACAGGAGTTGATGAAGGCGTAGACTCGATCGCGACCGACTTTTGTGAAGTTTTTATAAAATTAACCTCTAATCGATTTAACAATTTCAAGAATGCCAGTTTAAGTTTGGAGGTCACTCCATCTGGGAACATGGATTAAATAACCTATAATTCTGGCTTAGCGGTATAATTCCATTGTGGCAAAAAATCATCGAAGACAATTTTCATATTGGATTTGAAGTCTTCAGCAACCTTTCGACCTGTTTCATAGGTTTTGTCAATGACAGTCGTAAAGACCCTGAGCCCTTTACGAGTGGTTGCAGTTGCCATCAGTTCTTGCACAGTTTGGCACTATCAAAAATCACCCCCTGACAAACCCGAGAGATATGGGGAAATAAACGATGCTCAATGGGATTGTACTTTGAGGTGTAAGGGGGATAGTGAGCAATACGAATCTCGATTCCCAAATATGACACTGGCTGAATTAATGATTCATTCTATCTCCCTTTAACCCAAAATTCATCTGAAAAGTAATGAAACTAGATCGTATTACCAGAAATCCTAATCGTATTAACGGACAGCCTTGTATTCGCAACCTGAGGCTGACAGTTCGTCGAGTCCTTGAGCTACTAGCAACTTACCCCGATCGCAGCGAACTCTATCAAGAGTTTCCTGAATTAGAAGAGGAAGACATTCGACAAGCTCTTATTTATGCTTCTACCTACCTTGACGATCGCATCATCGATCTATCTCAAAGCTATGAAACTGTTGCCTGCGATCGCCGATCTTCTGTAGTTAGACATTTCAGTCTATTGTTTTACGGTGTTTTCAAAATCCTACAAGTGTTCGGTGCATTGCGTTGGTACTATCTGAAAAATAATTGCGATCGCTAAATCATCCACAAACCCGAAGACAACTCGATCGAACACCCGCTATTCGAGAAGCCAAGGAGGGAGTGGATACTCATACTGCCAATCCACACCAATAACATCCTCATCTTCATCTTCGATCAAGTCTTTGGCTTTAGCGAAAGCTTCATAAGCGCTGGTCGCATCTACTATAACTATTGGATTTTGGCTGGGTTTTCCTTCAGAAACAGCAACATGCCAAAATGACTGCCATTGCTCTCGATATCCTTCTATCGTTAAGAAGTATCGTTTGCCAGTTCGGCTGTTATCTATTGTCATACGATGACGCATTAGCTAGTTTTCCATATATCCTACTTTAAGCAATCGCATCAACAATCTATCTCTACAAGGCGATCGCTATTATTATCAGCCGTGATTTCTAGGTGAGTGAGCAACTTTGGATGAGTCTTTTGTGCCAATAGACCTGCCCAATTCTCATTGTCCTAAACTGCCACGCAGCTTAGCGATGTCACGAAGTGGGGGAGTCCCGAATAATTTTTTATAATCTCGACTGAAATACGATGAATCTTCGTATCCGACGCGGAAACTGGCACTGGCAACATCCATATTTTCACCAAGCATAAGACGACGCGCTTCTTGAAGCCTTATTTGCTTTTGGAACTGTAAGGGACTCATTGCCGTGACCGATTTAAAATGATTGTGAAAGCCTGACACGCTCATACCCAATTCGCGGGCTATATCATCAATTTTTAACGGCTGATCAATGTTCTCTCGAAGTTGCTTAACTACTCTCGAAATACGTTGGGTGTCGCCTTCGGCAATAACTAGATGGCTCAATCGCTCACCTTGTCTACCCTTTAAGAGTCGGTAAATGATTTCGCGGATAATAGACGGTGCAAATAATTTCATCTCGTCTGGCTTGTCCAAAAGTTTAACCAATTTGACGACCGCATCAAGCAAATCAGCATCTACTGGACTGACATCCATTGCTTTGACTTTTGCGTTGCTTTTTTTTGCTTCTATATTCGATTCAATCATCACGGAAGCGACAAGTACGGGATCGAGGTCTATCCTCAAATTTAAATATGGCTTTTCCTCAGATGCTTCGACTACATTACTCCTAATCGGTAGATCCAGAGTCGAGATTAAATAATGACCAGAATCATAGTGGAATAGTTCATCATTCAGAAGAACATTCTTGCTGCCTTGGGCAATCACGCAAAAAGCTGGTTTTAAAACAGATATGTCACTCTCGGTTGGTTTCGATGACTGATAGATGAAAACACCCGAAAATACTTCCAACAAGCTATTTTTAGAAGCGATCCGAGTCATTCTCTCAATCAGTTCTTCCTGATTGATTTGCATCTTTTTCTTTTCTAATTCCACTTCTTTTTGGTTCATACATTTATGTTAAAGACACTGCTTCTTTTTAGCACATGACACACTAGATTTTAGAGGATTGTCCTACTTTTTTTGTGAAATGTCCTCACGGTATTTGCTTTTGTCCCATTAGAATTAAATCAAATGATAAAACGATGTCCATAAAGCAAGGAGTGATAAACATGAAAAAGGTATTGATTTTAGGAGTAATGACAGTGGTTATGATGGGACAGCCTTTCGCACAAGCACAATCAAATGAACAATCAATAAAAAAACAAGAAATGGAACAAGTAAATCCAAAGGACTACACAACCTTTAAGGTTAGCGATACCATTACAATGTATAAGGTTACTTTTAAGAACCAATACAAAATGAATGTTGTGGGACATCTTTTTGTTCCTAAGAATCTGGACAAGAATCAAAAACATTCTGCCATCATTGTGGGGCATCCGATGGGGGCGGTGAAGGAGCAAAGCGCTAACATTTATGCGGCAAATATGGCTGCACGAGGATTTGTGACTTTATCTCTTGACCTGTCCTTCTGGGGCGAAAGTGGGGGTGAACCGCGCAATGTTGTCGCGCCCGATATTTATGCTGAGGACTTCAGCGCAGCAGTTGACTTTCTTGGCACACGCCCGTTTGTTGACCGCAACCGAATTGGCATAATTGGAGTTTGCGGCAGTGGCAGCTTTGTGATCAGTGCCGCAAAAATTGACCCTCGAATGAAAGCGATCGCAACTGTCAGTATGTATGACATGGGCGCAGCCAACCGTAATGCGCTTAATCTTTCCCAAACCCTTGAACAGAGGAAGAAAATTATAGCGGAGGCTGCGGAGCAGCGTTATGTGGAATTTACGGGCGGTGAAATCAAGTACACAAGTGGGACTGTGCATAAATTAGATGACAACACACATCCTATTCAGCGTGAGTTTTTTGATTTTTACCGCACTTCGAGAGGTGAGTATACGCCAAAGGGAAGTTCGCCTTTACTGACTACGCATCCGACTCTAAGCAGTAACACTAAGTTTATGAACTTCTATCCCTTTAATGACATAGAAACGATTTCCCCTCGTCCGATGCTTTTCATTACGGGTGATCAGGCTCACTCAAAAGAGTTTAGCGAAGATGCCTACAAACGTGCAGCCGAACCTAAAGAACTAGTCGTTGTTCCAAACTCTGGACACGTTGATCTATACGACAAAACCGATTTGATCCCTTTTGATAAGTTGGAAGCCTTTTTCAAAATGCATTTGAAGTAATGCGACCGTCAAGACCAAAAAGTCTTCGCACTTTAAAAAGAAATGAATGAGCAACATGAAATACCTAGTTGTAATTATGCTTTTAGTAGCATCTCAATCGCTTTGCGATCACCTGTCGGATTGCCGCAAGAGAATATCAATTTGAGCAATTTACAGAGGTGGAAATTGCTGATTTTGACGATCAGCAGATTAAGACGTTTGTAAATAATTGGTTTCGAGAGAAAGATGAATTAAAAGCAGAACGATTGCTAAAGAGGCTAAAGGATAATGAGCCTGTAAAAGAATTGGCGAAAAGCCCTTTGTTGTTGACACTACTATGCCTAGTGTTTGGGGAACGCAACGACTTCCCGCCGAAGCGCTCGGAACTGTATAAGGAAGGTTTGGAAGTGCTGATGAAAAAGTGGGATGCCAAGCGCAATATTGAACGGGAGCAAATCTACAAGCATCTTTCGCCACAAAATAAAGAGGATATGCTAGGGCAGATTGCTTTTAATACCTTTGTAAATGGTGAATATTTCTTTCGACAAGAAGATTTGCAACGCCAAATCAAGGACTATATTTGCAACTTGCCCGAAGCCTCTGCCGATCCTGAAGCGTTGCGCCTTGATAGTGAAGTGGTGTTGAAAGCGATTGAGCACCATCACGGTTTGTTGGTGGAGCGAGCTAGAAACATTTATTCTTTTTCCCATTTAACTTTTCAAGAATATTTTACTGCACGAGAAATCGAACGTGAGCGACAGCTCGAAACACTTATGCTGCATATCAAAGAACCACGATGGAAGGAGGTTTTTTTATTGGTTGCAGAAATGCTGAGGCGATCAGATGACTTCTTGCAATCGATGAAATATTACATTGATGGAATGTTAGTAGGGAATGAGAAGTTGCAAGAATTTTTGCTTTGGGCAAAGCAGAAGACTGATTTAGTCAAGACAAAGTATAAAGATGCTGCTGTAAGAGCTTATTACGCTTATGTTGGGTGTTATGCTCTCAATCTCGATTTAGCTCTCGACATTGACATTGGCATCGACAATGCCATCGATCTTGACCTTGACTCGACTCCTGATCTTGATATTGACATTGCCTATGACATCGCTCACAAAATCAACTTAGACAATGATCGTGATTTTACTCTTGACCTTGATCGTGCTCTTGCAATGGGTGACGACGTTTTGCGACAGGCGCTACAAGCATTCAAGGATAAGTTGAGTACGAATCGAGAAGAGTTTTACCAATGGTGGGAAAATAATGGAGAGCAATGGAAGCGCGAATTAAGTCAAGTACGTTTCAATCGCCGCAATATCGGTCACGATTGGCAATTTACTGATGATGATGAGCAAGTGAAACTGTTAGAAAAGTACTACGAAGCCAATCGTCTCCTTGTTCAATGCATGAACCGCAGCTACGTCAGTAAACAAGTCCGCGATGAGATCGAGGCAACGCTCTTGTTACCCGTGGACAAGGAAAAAGTAGAAAAGAAAGAGGGGAAATTATAAATGCACAGATCCCCGACTTTTTCTACGCTATCAAACAGACTCTACAAATTTACAAAAAAAGTCGGGGATCTCAATCGTGATGCTTGTCTAAGTTTTGAATGGAGAAATCAATCAAAGATGGTAAGGATCGTGAACTAAATTACCTGCAATTCTAATGGTGTAGAGTCATTATTTTAGAATGCCCATTATTTCTAAAGAACAGCACCTTAATAAATCCACGATCCTAAAGCCTTTGTTTACAGAGATTTTTTGAGAGGCGTTTAAAAATTGTGGTGCAAATGCTTAACTTTGCAAATTATTGGCGATCGCTATCAAATCAACCGAGCATGTCAAGTTACATAAGCCTTGTCAAATTTTGTAGTATGCTGTAGTATGAGCGCAATACATTAACTATAAGGAAACTAAAAGGACAAAGCAATGCCTTACGAACAGCTCGAATTATCTACCCCTAGTCCCGTGCTGTCTTGGGCAAATCATGAACTAGGGCATGAAGAAGTCAAGATGGCAAAGAATGTTGCCTCCTTACCCTTTGTTTTCAAGCACGTTGCCCTCATGCCAGACGTACATCTGGGAAAGGGTGCGTTGGTTGGTTCCGTGGTGGCGACCAAAGATGCCATTATTCCTGCGGCGGTGGGCGTTGACATTGGTTGCGGCATGGCTGCGATCGAGACTCCATTTAAGGCAGAGCAACTAGAAGGGAAGCTCAAAAAGATTCGCCTAGATCTAGAAGCTGCGATTCCCGTGGGCTTTAATGATAATAAGGAAATCGAAAAATCCGTACACAACTGGCAGGAATGGAACGAATTTAAACAGCTTCATCCTGGCGTGCAAGACCAGTTGGGTAAAGCCATGCGGCAACTCGGTTCTCTGGGTGGCGGCAATCACTTTATCGAAGTTTGTCTCGACACAGAGGGGAAAGTATGGCTGATGCTACACTCTGGCTCTCGTGGTATCGGCAATATCATGGCGCAGTGCCATATCAGCACAGCTAAGGATTTAGCGAAGATGACCAACACTTACTTGCCCGATCCAGATTTGGCATATTTTGTGGCGCAATCTCCTAAGTTCCATGCTTACTGGCACGATTTGCAATGGGCGCAAAACTACGCTCGCTTTAACCGTGATGTGATGATGGCTCGCTTTAAAAAAATAGTAGAGAAACACCTTGCTGGAGGTAAATTAACGAAGTCTCTGCTAGAAGTCAACTGTCATCATAACTATGCAGAGAAGGAAGTTCATTTTGGTGAAGATGTCTATGTCACACGTAAGGGTGCTGTACGTGCCCGCACCGAGGACTATGGCATTATCCCTGGATCGATGGGAGCAAAGTCTTTCATTGTCAAAGGAAAAGGAAACACTGAAAGCTACTGTTCTTGTTCCCATGGTGCGGGTCGGCTGATGTCTCGCAATAAAGCGAAGCTGCAATTTACCCTAGATGACCTGATCGAACAAACTCAGGGTGTGGAATGCCGTAAAGACGAAGGTGTGATTGATGAAATTCCATCTGCGTACAAGTCCATCGACCAAGTGATGCAAAATCAGGCGGATTTGGTGGAAGTTGTCGCAACGCTCAAGCAGGTTGTTTGCATTAAGGGCTGATTCTCATTCACCCCCTTTTCTTCCCCCTTTACAAGGGGGAAGAAAAGAAATCTTGTTCCCTCCCACTTTACAAGGGGAGGGTTAGGGTGGGGTAATTCATTCCTGTGGGTTGCTGCTACGTTGTTCTGATGTTGGGATACTATATTGGGGCGATAGGTGGGCATCAACACTCCTGCGATCGTCAAACACAAAGCATTCTCCTTGCCAGAGACTTTCTTCGGGAGGTACTTCCTCAAAATATTTCAGAATGCCACCTTTGAGGTGATAGACCTCAGTAAAGCCTTTCTCTAACATAAACGCACTGGCTTTCTCGCAACGAATGCCACCCGTACAGAACATGGCAATTTTTGGGTGGGATTCAGGATCCAGATTTTGTTCCACATAGCTGGGAAATTCGCTAAAAATCTCCAGATTGGGATCGATCGCTCTCTCAAACGTACCCAACTCGACTTCATAGTTATTTCTTGTGTCAATCACGATCGTTGTCGGATCGGAGATTAAAGCATTCCAATCCTTTGGCTCCACATAGGTTCCCACCGTGCGCGTAGGATTGATCGTAGGCACGCCCATTTTGACAATTTCTTTTTTTAGCCGCACCTTGAGTCGCTGAAACGGGACGCGATCGCTGTAGGATTCCTTATGCTCTAAGCTTTGTAGTCTGGGGTCAGAGCGCAAATAATCGAGCAAAGCATCAATACCCTCACGACTGCCTGCGATCGTCGAGTTAATTCCTTCTCGCGCCAATAAAATTGTTCCCTTAAGATTCCGCGCATCGCAAAAGGATTTTAGGATCGGACAGATTTCCTGATAGTCGTGCAAATCTGCAAAGTGATAAAACGCTGCGATTACAACATGTTCCAATGGGTTTTGCAGTTTCTCCGTTGTATTCAAATCTTGCACTTTTCGATCTCGCTCGTTCATTGATTTTATCACGCACCTTTTTTATCATAAAGGTAATTGATGGATTTTGATTTCCAAAGAGGGCAAAGCATTCGGAAGATTTGGGTTATAGTAAAATCATGAGATAGACACCCCAATGCTTACCCCTACTCGGATTTATTTCATTGTAAGTCTTTACCACTCTTCCTCCTGCCAAAACCAACGATCGCTAATCCGTCGAATTTTTTTAAAAGTTGGTGGCACTGGAAATTCGGGTTGCGTGGGTCTAAATTTCTGATATTCCGTTCTAGTCATAGAAATATCGCGATCGTCAGAACGATAGATGAAAGCTGCCCCTCCATCCCCCATGCCAAAAGTATATCTAGGGAAAACAATTTCCATTCTCTGTGCGTCTTTTTTAGCTCGAATCCGCCCTAACCAAAAATCTTCTTGATAAGTTAGGTTCGGGCTATTTGGCATCGCTGTAAATCGTGCGATCGCGCTTTGCCGCATCGGTAAATAAATATAGAAGTCTGTAACGATCGGGTCGATAAGATAAACAATTAGAGTCGTTAATGTTGCGATCGCTAAAGGAATCAAAGCCAGAAATTTTACTGTTTTAAACTGCTGCCGAAGGTAAATAATCGCCAAAACAAACGGGGCAATTACAAAAGACTGACTTAGCATCCAAATGATGACCCCAAAAATTTGGATGCACAAAATTGTGACTTGAAAAACTTTTACTCCTACCAACGTTAAGCAAGTAACAATAAGCCATACTAAAGTTTTACTTCTGGATTTGCTCAATGGTTTATTCATTAGGGATTCTCACGATTTAGGAACCCATACGGGAACCTTTTGCATGACCTCTTGAAATAACATACTATGCTCGTGCCCGCTGAGCCATTGCTGCAAATGATTATAGGATGTCGATTGAAACCATTCCAGATCGACTTGGGCAAACTGTCTGATAAATGGAAAGATCGCAATATCGGCAAGGGAAATGCGATCGCCGAGCAAAAAGGCATGTTGGCTCAGCAAACTTTCCAAAGTTTGTAAAAAGGTTTCCGCCTGACTTCTATAGGTTTCCTGAGTTGCTTCGGGGAAACGATTGGCATATTTGTAGCGATCAAGTGCCTGTTTGAATTCCAGATCGTTGATCGTAATTAACTTTTTGCCGAGCAACCGCGATATTTCCAATAGGTGATTCCAGCGATCGGGATCGTGCTGTTCCACTGCCCATTCCATAATATCGAGGCTCTCTTCTAAAACGCGACCATCGGTTAGTTGCAGGACTGGAGTTGTGCCTTTTGGGGAAATTGCCAGCATTTCCGCAGGCTTATTTTTTAAGGAAACTTCTCGCAACTCGTACTCGATCGCTGCATAGCGCAGTGCCATACGGGCGCGAATAGCATAGGGACAACGTCGAAAAGAATAAAGGATGGGGAGACTCATAATGGGTTAGCGATCGCACCCCACCCAGTCTTGCCCTGTCCAGACTCCCCTTGTCAAGGGAAAGTGACGAAAGCAGAGGGGGGATTCACGATTCGCGTTTTTTTGGATTAGCATAGATGTAGAAAATCATACAAGAGGTGCAATATGGCTTTAGAACTAACATCGGAAAATATTGAAAATGTTTTAGACGAGTTACGCCCTTACCTATTGGCTGACGGTGGCAACGTCGAGCTGGTTGAGGTAGAAGGACCAGTGGTGAGATTAAGACTACAAGGTGCTTGTGGCACTTGCCCTAGTTCTGCCATGACCCTTAGAATGGGGATCGAACGCAAACTCAGAGAGTCGATCCCCGACATTGGCGAAGTCGAGCAGGTTTATTAAGGCTAGCTTTTCCTAAAAATTTTGCTACCAGATTTTGCTAAAATTTGGGGCGCACTCAATGCGCCCTTTTTTTGCGTTCATAGTATTTTTTATTTCAGGGAATAATCTTGGTCTCTCTAGAACAGGTTCAACAGATTTATCGCCAACCGCTGGTCTCGCTGGTGTTTGATGCCCAAACGATTCACAGACAGCACCACCAAACCGATGCCGTACAGCTTTGTACGCTATCCAATATCAAATCTGGTCGCTGCCCCGAGGATTGTAAATATTGTCCGCAGAGTGCGCGATATGACACCGAGATCGAGAATTACCCCCTGCTACCCCTCGAAACCGTGATCGAGCAGGCAAAAACGGCAAAAGAAAATGGCTCGACGCGCTTTTGTATGGGGGCGGCATGGCGACAAGTCCCAGATGGGCAAGAGTTCGATCGCGTGCTAGAGATGGTAAGTGCCGTCGCCGATCTAGGCATGGAGGCTTGTGTCACCTTGGGGATGTTGCGCCCAGATCAAGCCAAACGTTTGGCTGAAGCGGGGTTGACTGCCTATAACCACAATCTCGACACCTCAGCAAATTTTTATCCTGAGATTATTACGACCCGTACCTACAGCGATCGCTTAAAGACAATCGAAGCAGTTGCTGCCGAGGGCATTCAAGTCTGTTGCGGTGGCATTGTTGGCTTGGGCGAAAGCGAGCAAGATCGGATCGAACTGCTGCATACCTTGGCAAACCTCAACCCCCAACCCGAATCTGTGCCGATCAATGCCCTCTCTCCTGTAGAGGGCACGCCTTTGAGTGATGCTGCGATCGTCGAACCGATCGTACTCGTGCGCACGATCGCCACTGCTCGTATTCTCATGCCCAAAGCGATCGTGCGTCTATCCGCAGGTCGGCATCGCCTCAGCGTAACCGATCAGGCGCTCTGTTTTATGGCAGGGGCAAATTCTATCTTTAGTAGCGAAAAATTGCTGACGACTGTAAATCCCAGTATCGATGACGATGCCTCAATGTTTGCCCAATTAGGGATCGCAGCATGGGAAACAGTCCCTCAGCGTTAAATTTCAAGCTACCCAAAATGATTTGGACTCACTCCTCTCACGAGTTAGTGGGCGATTTCATGCTGCCAAGAAACAAAAAACTATGACAGAATAAGGCTAACGTAAAAATGCCAAAATCATGTTTACAGTATCTTCAGAATACCGCCATTTACCAACTGCTGAGGAATTGCCTGACTCTGACGAAACCCCTGTGGATAACGAACTCCAAAACGATATTCCAAATCTCTTGCTGAACTTATTGAGAGAAATTTGGGCAGAGCGCTCTGATTGGTTTTGGGGTGTAGACATGTGCGTTTATTACGAACCCAATTTTGACAAATCAGAGGAGTCTAAAGCAGTTGTTCCCGATGGCTTTTTAGCATTAGGTGTTCCTAGGTATAGTGGCGAGGGTGGTCGTTTGAGCTACGTGGTTTGGGAGGAAAAAGTTCTCCCAGTTCTCGTGCTTGAGGTGATCTCTAAGCAATATAACGGTGAGTACGATCGCAAGTTAGAAGAGTATCAAAATTTAGGAATTCTCTATTACGTTATCTACAATCCGCTCAGTGGAAGACGAGGGCTTTATAAAAATCACCAATCTCTGGAAGTATATAAGTTAGTTGATGGAAAGTACGAACTGATGCCATCAATCTCACTTTTACCTGAAGGAGGAGAAATGGTATGGTTGCCAAAAGTGGAACTTGGAATTGGTTGCGCTCTTGGCGATATCGATGGTTGGGAACGTGAATGGCTCTATTGGTACGATCGCCAAGGAAATAGATATCCCACTGCGCGAGAACGTGCGGCAATGGCTGAAGCCTTGCTAAAAAAATATCGCGATCGCTTCGGCGATCTTTCCGAATAAATGCTCAAGCGATCGCCGCACGATCGCTTGAGCATCTAATCTAGCTCTGGCGATCGCTTGGGTCGATCTCCGTCTTAACCTTTGTTTTCCTTGGTTTATAGATTTTAAAGTGTGTCAGCTTCACCTTCTTTAACTCTTTAACGCCACCTAGCGTTCCAATAACCAGTAATAGAGCGATTAAACTCATCTGCCATAAACCACAGCCGATCGCCGCGCCTAGTGCTGCTGCTGCCCATACGGCTGCTGCTGTAGTTAGACCTCTGACCTTCGGAACGTTGGACTCTTTAGGCGTGTGCTGCAAGATTAATCCTGCCCCTAAAAATCCAATCCCCGTTGTTACTCCTTGAATCGTGCGACTTAAAGCATTAGCAGTCGCATAGGGACTGTCTCCTTCCACTTGTAAGGGAATCATCACAAACATTGCCGCTCCCATACTCACCAGCATAAAGGTTCTGATTCCAGCAGGTCTTCCTCCTTGCTGGCGATTCATGCCAATGATGCAGCCCACCAGCAAGGCGAACGCTAGCCTCATCGTAATACTGACCCAATCGTGGGAATTGACAAACATAGAATTCATGGGCATTTCCTCAGAGACTAACTACGGTAATACACAAATGTTATCGTAGATTAAGTTTTGGTTAAGGAAATTTTAACTTGAGATTAAGGCGTTAGGGATTTACGAAGGATTTTTCTGCCCGTTGTATTTGCTGTGCTTGACCTGTAACATGCTTACTGGTACGCTCACAAGCTTATGAGCTAGCTGTTTGTCCAAATTTGTAAACGTATGTCTCATCGGACGCTAACAACCATCATCGCAGCCAGTGTTTGTTCAATTTTGATTGCAGATGCTGCCCCCAGCTTGGCATTACCAGAGCAGGGAAATGTCGTACAACTCAACGGTCAGCCTTGGACTGGACGCTGGATCAGACGGGTAGAAAGCGATGGTCAGCAAAGTTTATACCTGCAAGATGAGTGGGTTGGCAGTGCCTTGGGTGTAGAACTGATGGACTCCGATCGCGTCGGTCAACAGCGCGTGCGTTGGTTTTCTAGTCCTTTTTACAGTCGGGTCACCTTCGATCGCCCCGTTCAGCATCGTTTTTTAGACATCAAAGCGATCGCGCCGCAGTGGCGTACAGAAATTTCTGGGAATACTCTACAAATCTTCACACCTGACGTGGCAGTACAGGCGATTCGACGCAGCAAACCAGAGGGAGGCGATCGCATTGTCATTGACCTGAGCAACCGTACCCCTTGGCAAATTCAACAACAGGGTAATGTCACGAGTCTGATTTTGGCTGCGGAACTAGCGCCAAGCATTAAACCCGGTGTGAATGCCGAAAAAGGAAATCTGATTAGTGCTGTAGATATTCAAAGTCAAAGCAAGCAAACCATCCTCCGCATTCAAACCACAGAGACACTTCAGCCTCATATCGAAACCCTAGCAGATCCTCCTCGCATCCTTGTAGATTTCAAACGGGGTTATGTTCCTACAGGGAGCAATATTCTCTGGGCTGAGGGCTTGCGTCGCATTGAGCGTATCGTGGCACTGCCAAATTCCAATGCAAAGACAGAGAAAGACCCCAAAACCCTGCGCTTTTCAGTGGTGTATCTCCTCCTCGATCTAAAGCATCGTGGGGTGGGAATGCGTCCGATCTGGAGCAATCCCAATGGCATGTTGGGGACTAGTTCTTTACGCACGATCGCCGATCAGTGGCAGGCAACCGCAGCGATTAATGGCGGATTTTTTAACCGCGATCGCCGCCTTCCCGTCGGTCTCATTCGCGAGGGAAATCGCTGGGTAGCAGGGGCAGTACTGACGAGGGGCGCGATCGCATGGAATGATAAGGGCGAAATATTTATGGATCGCTTGTCGTTCACCGAGGAAATCACAACTTCCAACAATCAAAAAATTACGCTTACCAATCTCAATAGTGGCTATGTGCAGCGCGGTGTAGCCCGATACACATCCCCTTGGGGAGCAGTCTATACACCTCTAACTGAGAATGAAGTTTTGGTTACGGTGCAAGGCGATCGTGTGGTTTCTCAATATCAAGGTGGTGCGGTGGGTCAGGGACAGGTTCCCATTCCCACTAATGGCTATGTACTTGTGGTGAGACAATCTCCAGAGTTGGTGTCGCAATTGATGCCGGGCGTTCAGCTTAAGGGGCGATCGGTGACCAAACCCACAACATTTAATACCTTTGCGAATATCGTCGGTGCGGGGCCCTTGTTATTAAAAAATGGGAAGGTGGTCTTAGATGCAATGCTAGAGCAATTTCGTCCTCCCTTTGATACGCAGGGCGCGACCAGAAGTGCGATCGCTACAACCAAAGAAGATGGAAAGTTGATTTTGGCAACCATTCATTCCACCCCCGAGGGTATTCTGCCTAGTCTGCTGCAAACTGCTGACATCTTAAAGAAACTCGGTGCAGTTGATGCGCTCAATCTCGATGGTGGAAGTTCCTCTTCTCTCTTTTTAGGTGGCAGCATTATCGATCGCGATATTAATGCAGTTGCTCCCATTCACAATGCGATCGGAATTTTCCTCTCTCCCGATGCTAAGTCCGATCAGTTCTAATCTCATACATTCCTAGTTTTTCTGTAACTTCCCGAAAGAGCGCGATCGTAGCTAAAATCGTGCATTCCGATCCTGCCCCCGATATTTTGCCAATAATCATATGGGAACAAGAGCGCAATCTCTTGATTAAGGGTTCACGAAGTTTTTTGTCAGCATCTTAACCAATGTATGACAATCGCTCTATTTTTCGGCTCAATCAATTAGCACACGTCTGATAAAAGCGCTAAAAGCGGCATCAGGTAAAAGTTTGCGAAGGAATAATAACATGCCAGCATTTTTCCCCGCAGGGTAGCGCAGCTTCCACGAGCCATCTGTACTAGCTTTATAAATTACTTGGGCTACAGATTCAGGAGAAGAACCATCCATTCCCGCCTTCTCTGTTTTTGGTAAAACCTTGGCAATAAAGCGATCGTAAGCAGTTAATCCTGGTCGAGACATAATATCGGCGGAACGACTGTAAAAATCCGTTTTAATTGCACCAGGTTCGATCAGCTTCACTCTGATTTGGAATGGTTTGAGTTCGTATTGCAGGGCTTCTGAGAAACCTTCGACAGCAAATTTGGTGGAATGATAGAGGCTATAGAGAGGAAAGGTAAGACGACCACCAATTGAAGCGACATTGACGATCGCACCTTGTTTCCGTTCTCGAAAATGGGGGAGGACGGCGCGTGTGACATCCATTAGCCCAAAGACATTGGTGGCGAACTGACGTTCTATTTGCGATCGCTCCGAAGCTTCAAACACTCCGACCAGCCCATAGCCCGCATTATTCACTAAAACATCGATCGCTCCAAATCTTTCGATCGTCGTTTCTACAGCCTGCTGAATGGAGTCAAGATCGGTAACATCAAGGCGCAAACAGAGAACGTGGCTAAGATTAGCGAGTTCAGTGTTTTTTTCTGGCGATCGCATCGTGGCGACAACATTCCATCCCCTTTGTTGAAATTCCAAAGCCGTTGCTTTACCAATTCCTGTCGATGCCCCAGTGATCAAAACCGTTTTCATAGGTTGAATTTTGCGTAAATCCTCACCCTAAGCATACAAGCGATCGCGATGGCGCGAATGCAGCTAAGGACATAGCTAAAAGGGAAGGGAATGTATCATTCCGTACTAAACCACCCGGCAAAAAACCTTACTTTCTTAATTACCCAAATATTCCTTAAGTTTCCATGCGGTTGGAGCAGTTACAAGCATTTTTAGCTGTGGTTGAGACAGGTAGTTTTCAACAGGCATCACAAAAATGTGATGTCAACCAGTCTACGGTGAGCAGGCAAATTCAGTCTTTAGAGGCAAGCTTAGGCATTCAGCTATTTCATCGTGGTGCCAGTGCCAAGGTAACCATCGGTGGTGAGCGACTGCTGCCCCATGCTCGTAAAATCTGCCAAGAGTGGAAAAATGTCGAGCAAGAGCTAAATGACTTGCAAGCAGGAAAGCAAACGGAACTTTGTGTGGCGGCGATTCCCTCAGCATGTGCCTATCAATTGCCCCCTGTTTTACAGAGCTTTGCCAAAACCTATCCCAACGTACAACTGCGGGTAACAACCTTGGGCAGCGATCGCGCCCTCAAGGTGCTCAAAGACGGGCTGATCGATCTGGCTGTGGTGATGAATAATCCTTTTTTAACCTCTAGCTCAGAGATGGTGGTCGATCTGCTCTATGAGGAGTCAATCCAAGTCCTGATGGCTGCTGACCATCCTCTTAGCTGCCACCAACAAGTAACTTGGAAAGATCTCGATCGCCACGATCAGGTGGTGTTTAAGGATGGCTACGGTTTGCAACGTCTCGTGCAGGAGCAATTTAACCGTCAGGGGCTGCACCTCAATGCTGTCCTAGAACTTAATTCTCTGGATGCCTTTCGAGGTGTGATCCGACAAGGTGACTTAATTGCGCTTTTACCTGCTACGGCTCTCAAAGATGTGAGCAACGATCCTTCGTTAGCTGTGCGCGAGATTGTCGCGCCAACGCTCACCCGTCAGATTGTCTTGGTAACAACAGGCGATCGCTTGCAAATTCCGCCAATCTATCATTTCCGTAAGTTGACCTGTGAGTTAATCCAGTCCAAAAATCGCATCCTCAGCGAGCAGGGATTTTATACCAGCCCAAGGTCAGCCCTTAGCAACCAATTATTGGCTGCAAATCCCCAACGCATGACCCACTAACTTTTTCTGGAGATTCAACCACGAGATCGCTTCAATGCCAACGAATCATTTGTAATGTCATACTGGTAAGCCGTAGATTCATTACATAGATCGACCTACGAATTTAATCCAACATCACGGCAAAGGGTATGAGTAAGGTTTTTCGTGAATTACTTCGCAAGGTTGGCAGTGGTAGACACACAGGCAAAGACCTGAGTCGGCAAGAAGCAGAATTAGCCACAAAGATGATTTTGGAGCAGGAAGCCACACCTGCACAAATTGGCGCATTCATGATTGCCCACCGCATTAAGCGACCGACGGGTGTTGAGTTAGCTGGTATGCTCGATGCCTACGACCATCTCGGCGGCAGAGTCGAAGCGGTTGATTCCAAGCGAACCGTACTGGTGCTGGGTTCGCCCTATGATGGCAGATCGCGCACAGCCCCCATCAGTCCGATTGCAAGTTTGATCTTGGCAAGTGCAGGCTGTCCCACGCTCCTGCATGGTGGCGATCGCATGCCCACCAAGGACGGTTTACCCCTGATCGATATCTGGCAGGCTTTAGGCGTCAATTGGCAGCAGCTATCCTTAGCGCAGGTGAGACAAGTCCTGAGCGAGACAAATTTAGGTTTTGTCTATCTGCCCAGGCATTTTCCTTTGGCGCAGGGCATAGTGCCATTTAGAGAGCAAGTGGGAAAAAGACCTCCCTTTGCTACCCTAGAACTAATTTGGGCTCCCTATCTAGGCAAAGCCCTAACTGTGTCAGGGTTTGTACATCCTCCTACGGAAACCAATATCCGCGAGGCATTTGCCCTGCGCGGTGTGACTGAATTTGCCACGATTAAAGGCTTAGAGGGAAGCGTCGATTTACCCCGCGATCGCACCGCGATTCTTGGCATTCACCGTGGCGGTGCGTTTGAGCGATTGACCCTTTCAGCCAGAGACTACAACTTGCATGGTAAAGATGTGGAGATTGCGGAAGCACTAGAAATTTCCCAAACGATCGCGTCTACGCTCAAGGGCGAGCCCTCGGAATATATGCAGTCTGCGATTTGGAATGGTGGATTTTATCTCTGGTTATATGGTATTTCTGCCGATCTACAGTCTGGGCTCGATCGCGCCAAAGAAATTCTCACCACGGGCATCGCCGAGCGCAAACTTAAGGATGTTAAGGAAGCGATCGCCGTCTTCACTACTTGCTGAGCGAAAAGCCTAAATTCAATCTGCCGTGAATCCAATTCAATTTGGTTGAAATGCTATAAGATAGGGGGTCGGTTCTGGTAGGGATCAGCTACTAGAGGTAACGGGGAAAGTATGGTGCAAGTCCTACACTGTCCCGCAACTGTAAAGGCAGTAATTGTCTAAGTCAGGATGCCCGCCGATTGCGATCGACAAAAAAATACATCTGCGAGGTATAGATGGTTCATAAATTATTTGTTTGCACGACCTGTGCCAGTATTTGGAAAGATGGCAAACGGGTTGGTACTAGTGGCGGGCAGCTACTACTAGACGAGTTGCTCAAGCTCAATCAAAGTTGGAGTTTGAGTTCAAACTTCTTAATTCAGTCTGTTGAATGCATGAGTGCTTGCAATCGTCCCTGTGTTGTAGCGATCGCCGCTGAAGGAAAATACACCTATTTGTTTGGCGATCTCCCTGTGGATGCGGCATCCCTCGCGACTACTGCATCAGCCATCTTAGTCTGTGCCAGTAAATATGCTACGCAATCCGACGGTAGCCTGCCTTGGTCAGAAAGACCTGCTCCGCTTAAAAAGGGGATTGTCGCCAAAATTCCGCCGATGCAGGAGCTTGCAGTCATTGGATAAAGTTTTCTGATATCAACAACTAAGGCAAGTACTCACAAGATATCAACTATCTAAAAGTACTTGCCTGAAAAGCAATATTCATTTTTGTGCTTCAAATATCTAGATTTAAAGATTTAGGATTGGCTACTTTTTACCACCCTGATTGCGCAGGCGATAAGTAATGCGTCCTTTGGTCAAATCATAGGGAGTCAGCTCTACCTTGACGCGATCGCCGGGCAAAATCTTGATATAGTTGCGACGAATCTTACCAGAGATATGAGCGAGTACGTTAAACCCATTATCCAGATCGACTCTGAACATGGCATTAGGCAGTGACTCAGTCACTGTACCTTCCATTTCGATTGCATCTTGCTTGGACAAATAACCTCTCCGTTAAAAACTTGGTTTAAAAATCAATAGGGACTTTTGTGAGAAAGTCCCCGATCGCTAAGCGATCACTAGTTGCTGTTGAATAGCCTCTGTCACATTCTCTAAAGATGGTATGCCATCAATTTGAACAACATGAGTCCCGTAAAATTCTAACAGAGGTCTTGTCTTTGCATAATATTCTTCAAGGCGGTTTTTAATCACCTCTTCGGTATCATCAGCCCTATTTTGCTCCTGAGCGCGTAAAAGGATTCTCTCAACTAGCACTGGCTCGGGCACATCTAAATTAATCACGCGATCGAATTTTTGATCCAACTCTGCCAAAAGATCGTTAAGAGCTTCTGCCTGTGGCACTGTACGAGGAAACCCATCTAAAATCCATCCTGATTGGGTGTCAGGTTGACTGAAACGAGTGCGCATGACGTCGATCACCACCTCATCAGGAACAAGCCGACCCGAGTCGCTAAAAGCTTTGACCCTTAGCCCTAACTCGCTCCCCTGCTTGATCTCTGCTCTGAAAATGTCCCCCGGTGCAATCCGAGGCACATTCCATAGCGCAGATAAGATTTCGCCTTGAGTACCCTTACCAGAACCAGGTGGCCCCATCAAAATGATTTTAGGCATTATTGCTTTACCATACCTTCGTAGCGTTGAGAGATCACATAGGTCTGAATCTGTTTTGATGTCTCGATCGCTACACCAACTAGGATCAATAAAGACGTTGCACCAATACCACTAAAGGTTGTGACACCTGTAGCTCGTTCTATAGCAGTAGGAATCACCGCTACCGCACCCAAGAAAACAGCACCTAGAAATGTCAGACGATTTAAAACACCCGCAATATACTCAGATGTTGTCTTTCCGGGGCGAATTCCTGGAATACTACTACCCATTTTCTTGAGGTTTTGCGCCAGATCGACAGGGTTAACAATCAGCGAAGAGTAAAAGTAGCTAAACCCTAAAATTAAAAGCAAATAGAGAACAACATAGCCCCAGCTATTGGGAGAAAGAAAGTTTGCAATATTTGCCAGCACAGGATTGTTAGAAAACTGACCGATACTAGCAGGCAAAATTAGAACTGAGGAAGCAAAAATGATCGGCATTACGTTCCCTTGATTTAGCTTCAGCGGTAAGTAAGACGCTTGTTCTCTAAACTGTTTACGTCCTACTTGACGACGTGCCGAAACAATTGGAATACGTCGGGTTCCTTCTTGAACGAATACGATGCCAACGATCATGACCAAGAAGATCACCATCAGCAAAATTACGCCGCCAACCCTAGAGCTATCCTGTTGCGCTAAAGCGATCGTGTTGCCTAAAGATCTCGGTAAGCCTGCAACAATGCTGATAAAAATTAGTAAAGATGCACCGTTACCCACACCTTTTTCCGTAATTACCTCACCAGCCCACATCACAAACATGGAACCTGCCGATAGAGCAAGCATGGTTTCAATCATAAAGGCAGGTCCAGGTTGGGTAGCTGCCCCAACTCCCTGTATCCAAAATGAAATGCCTAAACTTTGGATCAATGCCCAACCCAAAGCTACATATCTCGTGTACTGCGAGATCTTACGTCTACCTGCCTCACCTTCATTCTTTTGCAGATTTTCTAGGGTAGGTAATGCCGCAGTCAGAAGTTGCAAAATAATCGAAGCATTAATAAATGGGATGATCCCTAGTGCGAAGATCCCCAGCAGGGATAAACCACCACCAGAAAAGATATCCAAGAAATTAACGACAGCATTGTTTTTGACAACCTCACCAAAAATCTGGCGATCTACGCCGGGTAAAGGCAAGTAAATACCTAGGCGAATTAGAACGAGAATGCCCATCGTAATCAGAAGGCGATCGCGCAGACCAGCTGCCTGTGCCATCTGTAGGAATGTTTCTTGAGGAGTAGGGTTTTTCCCTTTGCTAACTACCATTGCTATACCTACCTTGAAGCTAGTAAGAGAGAGATAAGTGTCTTTGTTGTATTGTAATGCAGAATACTATTTTTCTGTATCACTGTGGATTGTGGCAATTTACCAAGCGACTAGACTTCCGTGCAGGTGCCACCAGCAGCTTCAATCTTTGCCTTTGCACCAGCAGTAAATGAGTGCGCGTGAACGTTTAAAGCAACACCAATCTCACCACGTCCAAGGATTCGCAGAGAACCATCGTTTTGGGTAACGATGCCTGCATCCATGAGCGACTCCAAGGTGACTTCAGTGCCTGCGGGTAATTCACTCAGGCTGTCAACATTGATAACGGTGAAATGTTTCGCATTTACAATTGGGAAATGCTTCAATTTTGGTACGCGCTTGTAGAGGGGGAGTTGACCACCTTCAAAGCCAGGTCGAGTCGGTCTACCCGAACGTGATTTTTGACCGCGCATACCAAAGCCACAACTTGCGCCTTGACCTGCGGAGATACCACGACCGACGCGGCGTTTACGATGTTTCGCCCCTACTTGGGGTCTGAGATCTTCTAAATTCATGGCTAATCAGTTATCAGTTATCAGTTATCAATTTTTGACGATTGGCTTTTCGCCGCAGTTATCAGTTATTCAAGAATCACGTCGTTCGATGCTCACTGATAACCGTTTACTGCCTGCTCCAAACTTAGTCTTAGCTTAGTTGTAGAGATGCTCAAGTGGAATGTCTCTAGACTTTGCAACTTCGCTGAAAGTCCGTAGAGCAGATAATGCATTCACAGCGGCGCGGGCATTGTTTAAAGGATTATCAGAACCTAGCTGCTTTGCCAGAATATTCTTAACCCCTGCTAGTTCGAGCACAGTTCTCACCGCACCCCCAGCAATTACACCCGTACCAGGAGATGCAGGACGAATCATTACCTTAGCGCCACCACCGACCCCATTACTAGGATGAGGGATAGAATTAGCCTTGGTTAAGGGCACTTGGATCAAATGCTTCTTACCATCGGACACGCCTTTTTTCACGGCTCCGATCACATCGCTTGCCTTGCCAACGCCAACGCCAACTTGACCTTTTTCGTTGCCAACGATCACGATCGCTCTAAAACTAAGCTTCTTACCGCCTTTTACCACTTTGGTAACACGACGAATTTGAACTACTCGTTCTTGCCACTCAGATTCCTTTTCTGTGCGACTACGCTCAGCTTTCTTTGCTTCGTTCCGCTTACCTTTACGTTTTTCGTCACGGCCTTCGCCTTCGCCGCCACCACTGCCGCCATCACGGGCGCCTTTACTATCTCTATTTCTACGTTCTGCCATTTTTCTGATGTGGATGAGTTAGTTACTGATTATCGTAATTTAAGTTATCGAGAGATTTAAAAATTAAGCGATTTAAGCTGATTTCTAAAATTCTAAACCTGCTTCACGGGCAGCTTCTGCCAAGGCTTGTACGCGACCGTGATATAAGTTACCACCGCGATCGAATACAACTTGTGTAATTCCTTTAGCGATCGCTCTTTTGGCAATCAATTCCCCCACTTTAGCAGAGGCATCACAGTTCGCTGTAGACTTAAGCTCAGGCTTTAACTCGGGATCGAGGGTAGATGCTGCAACTAGCGTATGCTGAGCTACGTCGTCGATTACCTGTGCCACGATGTGCTGGTTAGAGCGATAGACAGATAGTCTAGGCCGTTCAGGTGTACCTGACAACTTGCGACGGACGCGTTGATGACGACTTTTTGTTGCTTGCTTACGGTCTATTTTCATGATTTACCCCTTAGCTTTGTTGCCTTGACTCCTAGTTATTTCTTGCCAGCCTTACCAGCCTTACGACGTACAACTTCTCCTGCATAGCGGATACCTTTACCCTTATATACTTCGGGGGGACGTACATCGCGAATGCGAGCAGCTGTATTGCCAACATCCTCTTTACTAATGCCAGTAACGACAATATTTACGTTATTTTCTACTGCTAGCTGTATGCCAACAGGTGGCTCTATCTTCACAGGGATGCTATAGCCAACGTTAAGGGTTAAGGTTGTGCCCTGTACAGCCGCACGATAACCGACACCTTGAATTTCTAATCGGCGTTGAAATCCTTCCGAAACGCCCTGTACCATGTTGGCAACAAGGGTTCTAGAGAGACCATGTTGTTGACGAGCGGGACGCAAATCGTTGCGACGCTTGACAACAAGTACTTCACCTTCCTGAGATACTTCAACCTGATCGGGTAAGGTTCGCTTTAACTCGCCCTTAGGACCTTTGACAGTCACTTCTTGACCAGAGATAGCCACACTAACCTTAGCAGGGATAAGAATTGGGCGCTTTCCAATACGAGACATAATTACTCCTAACTTCAGAATTGAGAATACAGAAACTTAAATGTTCTGATTCTTGAGTCCTAATTACCCAATGCTGCCATCACCAGATGTAGCAAAGGATTTCACCGCCGACCTTTTGGCGACGAGCTTCACGATCTGTCATGATGCCTCTAGATGTGGAGATAATCGCAATCCCAATGCCGCCAAGTACACGAGGCAGATCCTGATGATTAGAGTAAACTCTCAGTCCAGGGCGACTAACCCGCTTCAGTTTTGTAATAATCGGTTGACGATTCTTACCTTGATATTTCAGTGACAGCATTAACCTGCGGTCAATCCCTTCACCAACTTCTTCAAAATCTCCGATGTAGCCTTCTTGCTTGAGTACACGGGCGATGCTCTGTGTCATCTTGGTAGCAGGAATTGCTGTGACCTGATGCCTTGCCATTGTGGCGTTGCGAATGCGTGTCAGCATATCCGCAATGGTATCGTTCGTAGCCATCTTTATCTCCTATGATCCCACTTGTTATTCTCTAAAGGGCATACCCATTGCTTTGAGCAGCGCACGTCCCTCTTCATCTGTATTCGCAGTCGTGATGATGGAAATATCCATCCCTCGGATTTGGTCGATGCTGTCATAGCTAATTTCTGGGAATATTAGCTGCTCGCGCACACCCAACGTATAGTTGCCTCGACCGTCAAAGCTTTTAGCACTTACGCCGCGAAAATCACGAATACGAGGAAGCGAAAAGTTAATTAGACGATCTAAAAAAGCATGCATGCGATCGCGACGAAGTGTAACCATCATCCCTACCGGCATACCTTGACGCAACTTAAAGCCAGCGATCGCCTTCTTTGCTCTTGTCACCACAGGCTTTTGACCTGCAATGGTTGCAATCTCAGCGAGAGAAGCTTCCAAAGACTTGGCATTTGAGGCACCTTCACCTAAACCACGGTTGATAACAACCTTTTCAAACTTGGGTACTTGGTGAATATTGGTGTACTTAAACTGTTCCATCAGTTTAGGCACAGCCTGTTTTTCGTAAAGTTCTTTAAATCTAGTAGACATTGTTGTGTTGTGTTGTATATTTCCTGGACTTTGTCAGGATTAGAAATTCAGAGCTAGGAAGTAATCTTGGTATTGATGCAGCAGCAAAGCTACTTACTTTTTATCAAGAATTTCACCTGTTTTTTTGAGCATCCGTACCTTCTTACCGTCATCGGTAAAGGTGTAGCAAACTCGACTGGCTTTCTTTTCCTTTTCCGAGTAAAGCATTACCTTAGAACTGTGGATGGGAAACTCGCGGGTAACGATTTGTCCTGCTTCCCCTTCGCGCTGAGCTTTAAGATGCTTTGTTTTATTATTCACATCTTCAACAATCACCTGACTGGTTGCAGGAAAAACCTTTAAGATTTTGCCAACTTTGCCCTTATAACTACCAGAGATAACCTGTACGACATCACCCGTTTTAACATGCACCTTAAATGCAGTACGGTTGCCATTGGGCTTTGATTTTAACTTGTTTAACATCTAGAGTACCTCTGGTGCTAAGGATATAATTTTCGTAAAATTTTTATCACGAAGTTCTCTGGCAACGGGCCCAAATACCCGCGTACCTTTGGGGTTCCCCTCTTGATTGATAATTACAGCAGCATTATCATCAAATCGAATACTCATGCCGCTCTCACGCCGAATGGCGCTTTTGGTGCGGACAATCACTGCTCTTACCACATCCGATTTTTTAACGGGCATATTAGGAGTAGCATCTTTGACTGTGGCAATGATGACATCACCCACACCACCAAACTTGCGATTACCGCCAGCTAGCACGCGGATACAAAGTAGTTTCTTTGCTCCACTGTTGTCAGCTACATTTAAATAACTTTCTTGTTGAATCATAACTTTACGTCTGTGCGATCAAGCTTCTATATTTGGGCTTGGGTATTCGGGCTTATGCATCTGAGATAGAGGTGAGAATCTCAACGATCTCCCAGCGTTTGGTGCGACTGAGAGGACGAGTTTCACGAATACGAACGCGATCGCCTTCTTGACACTTGTTTTCGGCATCATGTGCCTTAAACCGCTTTGTGTTCACAACAATCTTGCCGTATTTGGGGTGAGAAGAACGATTTTCAACCGCTACCACCACAGTCTTTTCCATCTTGTCGCTTACAACCAGACCAACTTTTTCTTTAACTGCCATACCTAATACATCTAACCTCTATAAACTAAGCCTGTGCTAATTCCTCAAATACAACAAACCTTGACGTGCTATGCCCTTGACTGCCGTTCACGCTCTACAGTCATTAGCTGAGCAAGGCGATGTTTAGCATGACCAAATTCATGAGGCTTGACAGGTTGCCTTGTCGCAGATTTGAGTCTTAAGGTAAATAACTCTTTCTTGACAGATAAAATTTGAGATTGCAACTCTTCGTCAGATAACTCTCTTGCAGACTGGACTTTAGGGAGTGCCATAGATTTACTCCTTCTCTCGCTTGATAAATCGGGTTTTAATGGGCATTTTGGCAGCAGCAAGTCGAATCGCTTCCTTCGCAATATCTTCGGTTACACCGGCAACCTCAAACATAATACGACCTGGCTTAACCACGGCTACCCAGAATTCTGGAGCGCCTTTCCCGGAACCCATACGGGTTTCAGCTGGGCGCATGGTGACTGGCTTATCAGGAAAAACGCGAATCCAGATTTTGCCGCCTCTTTTGATATAACGGTTCATCGCCCGTCTTCCAGCTTCGATTTGGCGAGAGGTAATCCAAGCAGGCTCAAGGGCTTGCATCGCAAAGTCACCAAAATTTAGTTCCGCACCTCTGGTAGCTGGACCAGACATACGACCTCTTTGCTGTTTACGGAATTTTGTGCGTCGGGGGCTCAACATAGTATTTTCAGCTTGTTACACTTTTCATTAGGGTTAAAGAGAACTTCTCAAAGCTCAATTTAACTGTCGGTACCTGACCGATCTTCAAACTGAGGGCGGCGTTGTTGCCGACGTCTCGGTTGACTAGGAGGAGGAGCTACTTCTTCACCAGAAATAATCTCGCCTTTGAAGATCCAAACCTTAATGCCGATAACGCCATAAATGGTTTGGGCAGTCTTATAGGAATAGTCAATGTCAGCTCTCAATGTGTGCAAAGGAACTCTTCCCTCTCTCACCCATTCAGTTCTAGCAATTTCAGCGCCATTTAAACGACCGCCGATTTGCACCTTAATTCCTTCTACACCAGCTCTTTGTGCCCGTTGAATCGCTTGGCGTACAACCCGACGGAAAGAAACGCGGCGTTCGATCTGTTGGGCAATATACTCAGCGATTAAAGGTGCTTCTGCATCTACGCGAGCAACCTCGACGACATTAATGCGGATTTGACTTGTACCAGACTTTGCCAGCGAACCTGCTTGAGTGAGATGTTTCACCAAGCCTTGACGCAACTGCTCGATACCAGAACCACCACGACCAACCACAACGCCAGGGCGAGCGGTACGAATTTCTAGATCGACTTGGTCGGCTTTGCGATCGATCAGGATGTCTGCGATGCCTGCATTATTGAGGGTTTTCTCAATATACTTACGGATCTCATGATCTTCAGCAATTAAGGTGGGGTAACGACTTGGATCGGCAAACCAACGAGATAGATGTGGTTGGGTAATGCCAAGACGCAGACCAGTGGGATGAATCTTCTGACCCATGACTATTTTTCCTCCATTGGTCTAACGGTTATGGTGATGTGACAAGTTGGCTTACGGATTTGATAGGCACGCCCTTGTGCTCTGGGGCGGAATCGCTTTAGGCTTGGTCCCATGTCAGCATAGGCTTGGCTAACCATTAAGTTTGCTGGATCTTGACCAGCATTATGTTCGGCATTTGCTACTGCGGAACGAAGAACTTTGGTAATTGGCTCGCAGGCACGATAGGGCATAAACTCTAGAACCATCAGGGCTTCGCGGTAGCTGCGACCACGAATTTGATCGAGTACACGACGCACTTTAAAAGGAGACATCCGAATGTACTTAGCTGTAGCGGGGGTTTCGTCAATATTAAGGATCATCTCTATCTACCTCTTTGCCTTTTTGTCACTCTTGGCGTGACCTCTAAATGTGCGGGTGGGTGCAAATTCCCCTAGCTTATGTCCTACCATTTGCTCGGTCACATAAACGGGGACATGCTGCTTACCGTTGTGCACAGCAATGGTATGTCCAATCATTTGAGGCAGAATCGTGGAGGCACGAGACCAAGTTTTGATCACCTGTTTGTCGCCTTTGGCGTTCAGGTTTTCTATTTTTGTCAGGAGGTGGTCAGCTACAAAGGGACCTTTTTTCAGCGATCGCGGCATAACTTTTATCTTTTATTCTCAGGCTTTTCCGAATCTAATATCTAGAACTCTAGGAGTTACGTCCACCCTTACCACGTTTGGAAGATTTGCGACGACGGCGCACAATCAGGGCACTGCTTAGCTTTTTCTTCTTACGAGTCTTATAGCCAAGGGTAGGTTTACCCCAAGGAGTTACAGGACCACTGCGACCGATAGGAGCGCAACCTTCACCACCACCATGGGGGTGATCGACAGGGTTCATGACTGAACCTCTGACCATAGGGCGACGGTTATTCCAGCGATTACGGCCTGCTTTACCCATGCTGAGGTTGCTATGGTCAGAATTACCAATCTGACCAATCGTGGCATAGCATTCTCTGCGTACCATGCGAACTTCACCTGAGGGAAGCTTAAGGGTGACAAAATTCCCCTCCTTAGCAGCAATTTGAGCACCAGCTCCGGCAGAACGTACCATCTGACCACCTTTACCGGGGGTCAATTCCACATTATGGACAACTGTACCTAGAGGAATGCTATACAAAGGCAGAGCGTTTCCAACTTCTAGAGGAGAAGATTCACCTGCTTGAACGATCGCACCAACTTCAAGTCCCTTAGGATGAAGGATATAGCGCTTTTCTCCATCACGATAAGCCAGTAAAGCAATGCGTGAATTGCGGTTTGGATCGTATTCGATCGCTGTGACTTTGGCAGGAATATTGCGCTTGTCACGTTTGAAGTCAATAATGCGATAGAGACGCTTGTGACCACCGCCACGTCTGCGGCTCGTAATTACACCACGATTATTACGCCCTCTTTTACGGTGGACATAGGTCGTGAGAGACTTCTCAGGCTCTGATTTAGTAATTTCGGCAAAGTCAGAGACAGTTAACTGTCTTGTACCTGCTGTGTATGGTTTATATACGCGAATGCCCATAGTTTTTGATTTATCGGGTCAATATTTTTGATCGGCGTTTGGAGAGTTTTAGAAATTCAATCTAAGCCTACTTAATAAGCTTGTAGATACCTAGACATCAGGGAATAGGTCGATTTTGTCATTAGGAGCAAGAGTAACAATGGCTCGTTTGTACTGCGATCGCTTGCCCGCAAACTTGCCAACCCGTCGGGTAGCTGCAGGTAACAGATGCGTGTTCACCTTCATGACCTTGACGGAAAACAAGCTTTCAATCGCTGCTTTTACTTCGGGCTTGGTAGCATTTTTAACGACTTCAAAGGTGTACTTATTCAGCTCCAACATCCGAGTCGCTTTTTCATTTACCAAGGGGCGGCGAATAATGTCGGGTAATCGCCGAGCATCAAATTCTGTGGGTATCTTAGCCATATCTTCCTTCCTCTAATACTTTATTGACGACTAACTATCTACTGATGCGCTGGTCCCATATACCGCATGAATCTTCTCTACGGCAGCAGATGTAATCACTAACTTTTTGGCATTGATGATGTCAAACACATTTAGCTGATCGGCAACAAGAAGAGTAACCGAAGGAATATTCCGAGCTGAAAGCGTAACAACTTCTTGCTTTTGATCGACAATGAGCAGTACCTTTTGCTCAGAAGTAACTCCCCAACGGTTTAAAGCTTGGGCTAGTTCCTTAGTCTTTGGCTGCGGCAGGTTAGCAGTAAAATCTTCAACCACAATAATGTCTGCTAAACGACTCACAAGTGCAGTCCGCAATGCCAAGCGTCTTTCCTTCCGATTCATTTTGAGATTGAAATCTCTTGGCTTAGGTCCAAAGATCACGCCACCACCACGCCATAGGGGAGAACGGCTCGAACCCGCTCTAGCACGACCTGTACCTTTTTGCTTCCAAGGCTTGCGACCACCACCTCTAACTTCAGCACGAGTTTTCGTACAAGCCGTACCTTGTCTGGCATTATTTAACTGTCTAATCAGCGCGCGATGCACAATATCTGAGGCACTAGACTCTTTTGCAACCTTAAGCTCAAGGTTAACTTCACCAACTTGATTTCCTTTCCAATCTTGCACTACAGGCATAACTTCTTCTCTTTGCTTTTACCTTTCAACCTACTGTTTTGTCCGACTAACTATTTGGCGTTACCAATGACTTTAGCGGGTGAAATACTTACGAGTGCACCTGGCTTGCCAGGAACAGTTCCTTTAATTAACAGTAGGTTTCGTTCAACGTCAATTTGAAACAAAATCAGCTTCTTGGAAGTAATGCGCTTACCCCCCAATCGACCGGCCATTCTTTTGCCAGGATAAACACGACCAGGGGTTGTACCTGCACCTGTAGATCCAGGTTGTCTGTGATTCTTAGAACCATGCGCCATTGGGCCACGCTTAAAGTTATGACGCTTTTGGTATCCAGCAAAGCCTTTTCCAATTCCTGTACCAGTTACATCTATCGCTTGACCTTCAAAAAATTGACTAACATCAATTTTTTGACCTAGCTCGTAGATGCTTGGATCGGGAACCAGATATTCTCTCAGATGCTTGACTGGAGAACTTTCAGATCTTTTTAAATGCCCTAACTCTGGTTTAGTCAGTAGCTTTTCACGCGTTGTACCAAAACCAAGTTGAATGGCTTGGTAGCCTTCTTTGGTTACAGTTTTGATCTGAGTAATCGTACATGGACCAGCTTGAACAACAGTGACTGGCACAGCATTACCCTCTTGGTCAAACACTTGGGTCATACCAAGCTTTGTTCCGAGAATTCCGACAGACATGGATAAACTCCCTTGCTTCTAAGTGAAGGTTTTGAGAGAACTCTGATGAACTATTTAAAACGCTGATAGAACTATCGAAACGTTGGTTGAAGTTTCAGACACTCAAGCTTTTTTGTTAGGGAAAGAAACATTTGCCAACCCTAAAGTGTGACAGGACTTAAGACGCTCGATTTTTCAAGTCAAACCCTGAACTTAGCTGCTCAGTTTCCTTTTTTAGTCACAGTTAACAATCCTACCTTAAGACAATACAGATTGTCTATAGCATCTTACTGATTTCTTTGTATTTCTCCTGAGCCGATGATAAAAACCTTGCCGTGAAGGATGTTTTGGCAAAGTTTTCCAGAAAAGAAAAATGTCAAGATGTACGTTGTCTCAGATGTTACATCTCTACGCTAAAATTAGCCTTGGCTATTAATCTATTAACAATGATTTCCAGCAACGATTTTCGAACTGGCGTAACGATCGAGCTTGACGGAGGCGTCTGGCGTGTTATTGAGTTTTTACACGTCAAACCTGGTAAAGGCTCGGCTTTTGTGCGCACTAAACTAAAGAATGCTCAAACTGGCAGCGTGTTGGAAAAGACGTTTCGAGCAGGTGAGAGCGTTCCGCAGGCGGTGCTTGAGAAAAGCACAGTGCAGCATACTTATAAAGATGGGGCAAATTTAGTATTTATGGATATGGCTACCTATGAGGAAGCTATATTAAGTGCCGAGCAAATTGGCTCCCGTGTCAAATACATCAAAGAGGGCATGGAAGTCAATGTGGTGCGTTGGGGTGACCAAGTCATTGATGTGGAATTACCAAACACCGTAGCTCTTGAAGTAACGGAAACCGATCCAGGTCTACGTGGTGATACTGCAACTGGTGGGACTAAACCGGCAATTGTTGAAACTGGCGCACAAATCATGGTGCCGTTGTTTGTAAATATTGGCGATCGCATCAAGATCGACACTCGTGATGACTCATATCTGGGGCGAGAGAATTAGGTGGAATTTAGCTTGGAGCAACTACGGGAACTGATCACGATTCTAAATCAGACTGATATTACAGAGCTGACTTTAGAATCGGGGGATCTACGCTTGAGTATTCGCAAGAGCGATACGAAGCCAATTGCGGTAATGCCTTCTTTATCGCCACCGACAGGTGCTTTTGAGACCTCATCAACTTATGAGCCCGTTCCTGTTGTACCTAGTCCAATCGTCGATGCTATTCCAGCTAAGAAGTTAGCCGATGTTGTTTCACCCATGGTTGGAACATTCTATCGTTCGCCTGCTCCTGATGAAGCTCCATTTGTGGAAGGTGGAGATAATGTGCGTAAGGGGCAAACCGTCTGCATTATCGAAGCAATGAAGCTAATGAATGAAATTGAAACAGAAGTTTCAGGTCGAATTGCCGAAATCCTAGTTGAAAATGCGCAACCAGTCGAGTATGGGCAGGTTTTGATGCGTGTTGAATTGCTGTAGCAAGGCATACTACATCTAATCAAAGAAGGGGGCGGATTTAATCCGCCCCCTTCTTTGATTAGTATTTTCTAAATTACTCCTCTTTAGGACGAGTGAGTAACACAGGGCAACTAGCATTGACTCGCACATAGTCTGATACTGAGGTACCAAGTAGGCGATCGAGATCGGGTAAGCTACGAGCGATCGAGGGACGGCGATCGGGAGAAGCTAACACCAATAAACTGGCATTGCTTTCTTCCGCAGCTTTGCAGATTTCCTTGCCAGGATCGCCTGCGCGCAAAAAGGTGCGATAGGGGATATTCATCCTTTTTAATTTGGCGATCGCTTCTGATAGGACTGGATCGGATTCGGCAGTGGTGTCGTCATTTTTCTTAAGCACCCTAGATAAGAAAATTTCAACATCGGTTGCTCCATCAATCAACTTAATCGCAAAATCTAGACTATCTTTAGACGAGTTTGAACTGTCCAACGCGACCATAACGCTTCTGATCGTTTTGATATACACGTCATCTTTAATCAAAAGCATGGGTATGGCGGCAAGCTGAAACACATATTGACTGACAGAATTAGCCAAAATCGCTTGTAACCGACCCATGCCTCGCGATCCCATGATTAACAGCGAAGGTTTAAGTTCATCGGCAACCTTACAAACAATATCCTTGGGATCTCCCTCTTTTAAAAGTGCCACAGAACGATTCTCTGAGTTAAGTCTCAAGCTCTTGGTTTCTTTGTCTACAATCCTTTCCCCTGCAAGACGATATTCTGTCAATCCCTCAGAACTTGCGGGCACTGGAATTACATGTAATACCGTAATTTGAGTCCGTTGCAAACTGGGGAGTGCCAGCAGCATATTCATCATTTCACGCGATCGCCCAGATCCATCTACTGCCAATAAAATTTGCTCAAACATTTTATTCTTAGCCCTAAAAAATTATTATTTCCCATTCTTTGAGTAAATCTCACTTAAGGGTGGATGCAGACAAAATGTTGGGAATCTTAAAATTGTTATCCTCTAGGTAAATTAAGGGGGTTTTAGGATTTATAGTTTCTTTTTTAAAGTGATACAACCCTCGCTGTATTTTTATATAATGACTCCGAGAATTTCCAATCGCTGTGTTTAGATTAAGATATGAATTAGGTAATCTATCTACCTTGGGAAGACTGGGAAAGCTGGGAGTAAAACCGATTGCAAAGACAAGTCCTCGTCTGTCAGCACCGTACCTGTAAAAAGGATGGTTCAGCTAATGTGCTAAAGGTTTTTCAAGCTGAGCCAATTCCCAATGTTACGATGTCAGCCTGTGGCTGTTTGGGATTGTGTGGTTCTGGTCCAATAGTTGTTGTCTTACCTGATAACATCTACTATTGGCATGTACAACCTAAAGAAGTCACTCAATTGGTTGAAAAGCACCTGTTGAATGGTCAACCTGTTTGTACAATGATGCACCCACGATTGCACCCCGATCCTTCACAATTTCTATCTTAGAAATTTTGTTTTCCCGATTTCTATCTAATTCCTATAATAATTGCTAAGCTAAAACACCAAACTGTGAAGCGCAAATAGTGTTAACACAATGATTGACGAAGAAAATCAACTCCCCGATTTGGACGAGTTAGTAGATGATGAACTCGATCTAGAGGCCTCATTAAATCAACTGGCTGAAAAAGAAGAACGATCTGAGCATAAAGAAGCCGCTAGCCCAGCTAAAACTGATGCAACTGAGGCTTCAAATGCAAACAACGCTACCAAAGAAAAAAAACAAGCTGATGCCAGTGCTGAGAAAATAGATGGACTGATGTCGGAGATTATTACGCTCAAGCGTCAGTTTGAAGAGCGCAGCAGCCAATATACTCGTCTATATGCAGACTTTGAGAATTTTCGCAAGCGTACAGAGCGAGAAAAAGAAGAAACTGAAGATAAGATAAACGCTAAGATCCTCAAAAAGTTTTTGCCTGTAGTCGATGATTTTGAGAGAGCACAGCTTCAAATCAATCCTAAAACTGAAGCTGAAGCACTCATACACAAGAGCTATCAATCTGTCTATAAGCAGTTGCTAAAGTGTCTCAAAGAAGCTGGGCTATTGCGTATGGATGTTGTCGGGCAGGAATTCGATCCCAATTTTCATGAAGCGATCGCACAAAGTCCATCCCCCGAATACAATGAGGGTATTGTGATGGATGAGTTGCGTCCAGGGTACCTTTTAGGAGAGCGCGTCCTTCGCCACGCACTAGTCAAAGTATCTTCAGGCCTAGAATCTTCACCTGATGCAGAGCCCAACCCTGAAACAGAAGTTGGGGATCAGGTAGACAGCCTTGAGTCAACAAATAGTTGACTTTAATTTATACAGTAATTATTTATTACATAATTACTGTAATTATTCATGTAGATTCATAGCAGTAGTTGCTGCTGCCATGAACACTACAAAGCATAACTGGGTAAGCTAAACTCTTGAAAAGGCTCTAGCAGGACTGGCGATTATGTCAAAAGTAATTGGAATTGACCTCGGTACTACAAATAGTTGCGTCTCTGTTTTGGAAGGCGGAAAGCCTGTAGTCATATCTAGTGCTGAAGGTGGACGCACTACTCCAAGTATTGTTGGGTTTCTTAAGGATGGTACAGAACGTATTGTCGGTCAGGTAGCAAAGCGCCAAGCTGTTACTAACTCAGCCAATACCATCTTTAGTATTAAGCGGTTTATCGGTAGACGCTGGGATGAAACTGAAGATGAGCGGAAGCGCGTATCTTACACAGCCGTTAAAGGCAAAGACGATACGGTGAATGTATCGATCGCCGGCAAAGAGTACACCCCTCAAGAAGTTTCAGCCATGATCTTGCAGAAGCTGAAGCAAGATGCCGAGAACTATCTGGGTGAGCCTGTCGAGCAAGCTGTAATTACAGTACCTGCTTACTTTACGGATGCACAACGACAAGCGACTAAAGACGCGGGTCTGATCGCGGGTCTACAGGTATTGCGGATTGTCAACGAACCAACAGCAGCGGCACTTGCTTACGGCTTAGATAAGCAAGATCAGGATCAAACCGTTTTGGTATTTGACTTAGGCGGAGGAACCTTTGACGTCTCGGTGCTGCAACTTGGAGATGGTATTTTTGAGGTAAAAGCAACTTCAGGTAATAATCACTTAGGTGGGGATGACTTTGATGCTGCGGTTGTGAATTGGATCATCGGTGATTTTAAAGAAAAAGAGGGGATAGATCTTAGCGAAGATAAAACCGCTTTACAACGCGTGAGAGAAGCGGCAGAAAAAGCCAAGATTGAACTATCTACTGCCCCAAGTACCCTGATTAGTCTGCCTTTTATTGCCAGTGATGCCACGGGTCCCAAGACAATTGAATTGGACTTTAGTCGTGCCCAATTCGATCAACTGACTGCTAGCTTGGTGAAATCAACCCTAGAACCTACTGCTCAAGCCCTCAAAGATGCCGGTGTCGTCCCTAAAGAAATCCAAAAAATTATCTTAGTGGGTGGCTCAACCCGCATTCCATCAGTTCAAGAAGCCATTAGCAAATTTTTTGATGGCAGAAAGCCCGACCAATCTGTTAATCCAGATGAAGCTGTAGCCGTTGGAGCAGCGATTCAGGCTGGGATTTTGGGTGGTGAGGTCAAAGACTTACTGTTACTAGACGTCATTCCTCTATCTATTGGTCTAGAAACACAGGGCGAAGTATTTACGAAAATTTTGGATCGCAACACCACAATTCCAACCAGTAAGTCGCAAATTTTCTCAACGGCTGTGGATAACCAATCTGTGGTGGAAATTCACGTCTTACAGGGCGAACGGGCTATGGCTAGAGACAATAAAAGTCTTGGGCGATTTGAATTAGAGGGTATTCGTCCCGCCCCTAGAGGTATTCCTCAAATTGAGGTTTCTTTTGACATTGACGCAAACGGCATTCTTAAAGTCGCGGCTAGAGATGCTGATACGGCTGTTGAGCAAAGCATTAGTATTACGAATACGGGTGGTTTGAGCCCCAGCGAAATCGAGAGGATGCGTATGGAAGCAGAAGTTTATGCGGATGAGGACTCTGCCCGCAAAGAGTTGGCAAATATGCGCAACCAAGCTTCAAACCTCATTCGTACAGTGGAAGAAATTCTCAAGGACAATGGTCCCACGGTTATTTCCCAAAGTCTGCGGGAACCCACACAAAACAATGTGGCGAAACTCCGCAGTTTGATCGAGCAAGACAACATAGAACTGGAGGAAATGCAGACAACGATCAAGCCACTCCAGCAATCATTGTTTGAAATTACTCAAGCTGTGGAAAAGTATTCACAGGTTGAGCGGGTCAAGCAAAAAGGTGCTGAAGATCTTGCATAAGTTTGAGCTACAGCGTTATTGCTAGGTGATTTGACCTTAAACGATAATAGGCAGCAAAACAGGATATCTTTGAATAGAGACTTACTCGTTCTTGGATATATAAATCAAGACTGACAAGGTGCAAGAATAAGCCTACTGTCAGCTTGTTTCTAATGTAATGATATGATGACAAAATACTTGGGTCTATAGTAGGTCTTAATACCTATCCGTCTGATATTTGTCTGAGTCAATTGCGCCTATAAATTGCTTTAAGCCCTATGTCACTATTTGATTGGTTTGCTGAGACGCGATCGCGTGCGAATGAGGTACATCGTCGTGAGGTTCAAAATGTAACCCCTCCTCAATATCAGGAACGGGAAATTCCTGATGGTCTTTGGCATAAATGTAGCTCTTGCAGTGTCCTTACCTATATCAAGGATTTACGTACCAACTTGATGGTGTGCCCCGAATGCGGGCATCATAATCAAGTTAGTGCGTCCGATCGCATTGCTCAGTTGGTGGATGTTGGCTCTTGGGGAGAAATCGACGCTCAATTGTCCTCATGCGATCCCCTAGAATTTCGCGATCGTAAGCCCTACAGCGATCGGCTTAAAGAATACAAGCAAAAAACTGGCTTAGAAGAAGGGGTCGTTACAGGGATAGGTAGTATTGAAGGAAATCCAACCGCATTAGCGATTATGGACTTTCGGTTTATGGGCGGCAGCATGGGGTCTGCGGTGGGTGAAAAGATCACCCGTTTAATCGAAGCAGCTACCCAAAAACGCATACCCGTCATTTTATTCTGTGCGTCAGGTGGAGCCAGAATGCAGGAGGGCATTCTCAGTTTGATGCAGATGGCTAAAACTTCTGCAGCACTAGAAAGGCATCGTCGGGATAACCTTCTGTACATCCCTGTTTTAACCAATCCCACCACGGGTGGTGTAACCGCTAGTTTTGCCATGTTAGGCGATATTATTTTGGCTGAACCCAAGGCAATGATCGGGTTTACAGGTAGACGTGTGATCGAACAAACGCTTAAACAAAAAATTCCTGATGATTTTCAATCGGCTGAGTATTTGCTCGGTCATGGATTTGTGGATTCCGTCATACCCCGTACGCGGCTTAAGTCTACCTTAGCAATGATTCTTCGATTACATAACATTACAGGCACGTTGCAACAAAGTAGCGCGAGTACCCCTGTTTCTAGTTCTAAGGTCTCTAGCAGCGATACCAAGCTAAATCACCATTCTTCTGCCAATACCAAGCCAGAGAATGAGAATGTGCCAATACCAAATCGTCCTTAGAACCTAGCGATCGCTGAAGTGCGCGACGGGGTGATTCTGTCGCAAGTGCGATCGCTCGTTTGGGTTCGCAAATGCCCCAACGCACTAAATTTTTAGCGCAATCTAGTAAGGGTACAGTCGTACCTGATAAGGTACCGTCCTCTAGACGCGCAGTTCCTGCTTTGACTGCGATCTCGCGCCGATCCCAAGGATATTTACCATCAGGCAAGCCCAAAGGAGCCAAAGCATCACTAACGAGGAAGAGTGACGATAGATTGTTCGTGTCTTCTGTGGAATAGTTAGGGGAATAGGATTTAACGCGATAGACCATATCTACCATTTGGGGATGAACGTGAACACCATCCGCGATTAGACCGCACCAAACATGCGGATTTAGTAGAGCCTCCCCTAATAGCCCAGGTTCGCGGTGATGAAGCGGGGGCATGGCATTAAAAGCATGGGTGATCGCGGTCGCGCCTTGTGCAAAAGCTTGTCTTGCTTGCAGCGCTGTTGCACAAGAATGCCCCAGACTGACAATAATGCCCCGATCTCGTAAAAATGGAATCACCTTTTGCTCGGTATCTAGCTCTGGCGCAAGGGTCATTAGTTTGACGATCGCGCCATAATCACCCAAAACTTGCTCGATCTGCGGGATGTTTAGCGATCGCAAATGTTCGATGGGATGAGCGCCGCGTTTGTCAGGGTTTAGAAAAGGTCCTTCAAGATGTACGCCCAAAATTTTGGCACTGCATGATGCGTAGCGATCGCTCTCCATAGCCTCAGCAATGATCGCAAGGGATGCCTTGTAGTTTTCAAGGGAGGTTGTAACTAGGGTGGGCAAAAATGCATCTACACCTTGTTGCCAGAGAAAGCTACAAATCTCAGGTAGTTTATGCTTGTTCTCACTGCCCAAATCGTTAAAGGCTACACCCAATGCCCCATTAATTTGGAGATCGCACCCTCCTTGGGAGTAGCAAATAATGTCTGAATCTGCAGGAATTTTAGTCTCAGGATTGCTTAGCATTCAGTTTCGATAATCCTATGGAAATATGTGGGAATTGAAATATGCGATAGCACAACTACCAATCGTAAGGTCTTAGTCTGAAGTAGGCAGCTTGGCATAATTTACATAAAAAAAATGAGGTAAAATTTTACAGGCTTTCAGTACTTATTCTTGTTAATCAAATATTCTGTCGCTAACAATACAAAGAAATTCTTAAGCGATCCCCATTTTTTAACAACTTCGGGCACAATAATATTCATCAAACGGAACCAGCAAATATAAAGGTTCTGAATATAAAAGCAAATTTAATAACCTACTTCAGAGAGGTGTAGCACTTGGGTCTAGAGTTTTTAACTCGTTTCTCAATCTGCTACATCTTTCTTTTTGGGTTTGAATCTCAATTTGGGTTTCTTTGCATTTTCTTTATATTTTCTTTATGATTGGGAGGGCAAGAATATGCAGAACCCCTCACAAATTGCTCTAAATTAGCTCTCAATTAAACGAGCTAAATCAGCAATTCTGGCTGCATGATTGACGTAACATTTAGAATCATGTCATGACTCCGTAGATGTTTAGCTAGGACTTATACATGCCTATCGATAGGCTCAGTATTCACAAGATTATTGATGGCTACGCACAAGGTCACTTTCTCATGGCAGAGCATGAGGGGGAGCCTGTGGAGTGGTATTACACCCATTGCCGCACATTAATTCCCCTCGACCAGCGCTTTCATTGCCCAAAATCTCTGCGTCGAGCGATTAATCAAAATTGGTTTGAAGTAAAAATTAATACTGCCTTCGATCGCGTAGTTGAGGGCTGTGCCGATCGCAGTACCACTTGGATTTCCACCGAACTCAAGCAGATCTACCACGATCTCAACCAAGCAGGATTTGCCTATAGCTTTGAGACTTGGCAGGGAGAGCAGTTGGCAGGGGGTATTTTAGGCATTGCGATCGCGGGAGCCTTTATCGGTGAGTCGATGTTTTATCGCATTCCCGAAGGCTCAAAAGTTGCCATGGTGAAGTTGGTCGAACATTTGCGATCGCGCGGTTTTGTTTTGTTTGACGCTCAAATGATGAATCCTCATCTAGAGCGGTTTGGTGCCTATGAAATTGATGACGAGCAGTACCAACAGCTTTTGCAGGTTGCTCTGCGCCAAAATTGCTCCCTGCTTTAAGTTCGTTCGGGAATTATTTGCCACTTGGATCTTTACCCGAAATATCGGAAGCGTCAATTTGCTCTGGTAGCTTTGGGGCAAATTGAAGATTTGCTAGATCTGAAGCCTCCAAGTTTTGCAGTAAATCCTTGAGTTTTATTCGATAAATATAGGGCCAACCGCCATTGGCTTCGATATTTCTAAGTAAATCGAACAAGGCATGGCGACTGTTTGGCATGGCGGGTTGAAACAAGTCATTACAGATCTGACTATGTAAACTTTCTAGAACCCGCAAAATCTCTAAAAGTTGAACGGCATTCCCCTCATGCTTTTGAGCTAAGGATTTGATTCGATCGGCGATCGTCTCTAGTTCTCCAGAGTCACTTTTAACGACCTCTTGATTTTGCTTTTTCGTTTGCTCCAAGCAAGTACCCTCAATTGCACGGTAATATGATGAATGGAATTTTGCAGTAAAAGTTTTTGTAGGCTTAACGCTAGGGTCAGTTTAAAGCGACAATAACTTATATCAATGATTTATTTCGGTTTTACTTACGGGTTAAACAAGAGGTTATTTATGAGGTTTCGCACTTTTACTAAAGTGATTTTAGCTTTGTGTATCAGCTTAGCAACTTTCGTTTCAGGGATCGTGTTTACAGATAGTGCGATCGCCGGCACTAATCTTCCCCTGACCTACGATCAGATTAGAGGTACTGGTCTGGCAAATACTTGTCCAGATGTTTTTGGCAGTTCGCGTGGTCGCGGCATTATTCCAATCCCCAAGGGCGGAACTGTGCAGATCACCAATATGTGTTTACAGCCAACCTCATTTTTTGTTAAAGAGGAATCTAATAATAAGCGTAAAGAGGCTGAGTTTGTCGCAGCCAAATTGATGACTCGTGCAACTTCTAGTCTTGACTATGTCAAAGCAGAAGTTAAACTCAACGATGATGGCAGCTTGACTTTAACAGAAAAAGATGGCATGGATTACCAGCCTATCACCGTACAAATGCCCGGTGGTGAGAGAGTGGCAATTTTGTTCTCGATTAAAGGTTTCACTGCAACCACGCAGCCAGGTTTCACTGGAATTGGTACCTCTACCGATTTTGAAGGCGCAACAGACGTACCAACCTATCGTGGAGCCAACTTTATCGATCCTAAAGGTCGTGGTCTTGCCATTGGTTATGATGCTGCCGAAGCACTACCTGGTAAGCGCGATCGCTATTCTAAGAGCACAAAAGATGACAGAACTTCTAAAGGAAGAATTTCTCTTCAAATTGCCAAACTCAACAGCGAAACTGGTGAAATTGCTGGCACATTTGAATGCGAACAATTTTCTGGTACAGATTTAGGCGCGATCGAAGCCAAGGAAGTCATTATCCGAGGCATCTTTTACGCAAATGTTAGCTAGTTTGGCTTTGTCGTAAGCTTTTTAAAACTTAATTGCTCCTGCCTTGAAACTATCGATGTAAAAGGCAGGAGCATTTTTATGCGATTCCAAGTTGGCGGGCAAACCTATCAGCAATTTGGGCGGAACCACCAGGATCGCCAACCCGTTCCAACCCATTCTGGATGCATTGTTGTAAATATTCGGCGTTCCCTAAAGTCCGTTTGACTTGTATAGCTGTCTCAATTAAATCCTGAAATGTCGCTGGCGTTTTGCCAATCGTCTGCACCGATCGCCCCAACAAGCGCATCTGAGCCTCTGCAAACCGATAGGTAAATTGAGGACCTTCCCCAATAATTTGAATTACAGGCTTACCCAATCCTACAGCCTGCTCGACAGCAGTACCAGCCATCCCAATCACGAGATCGGATTTTTGCAGAATTGTGGCAAATGCATCGCAGTGGCAGTTGACGATCGCATCCTGTTGGGCATGGTAGAGCCGTCCATTTTCTTGATATTGCCAGCCTTTCTGTAACGCTACGGTTTGTAAAGGCGTACATGCTTCTACCCGATTCGACTCGCCTCCTAGCTGGGGTAACATCATGTTTGGTGTTAAGGCAGCTTGAAACTGTACGGGATGAGGTGCAAATTCACGGAAAATTTCGATCGCCAGATCTAATAACAAGCCCAAGTTACGGGCAGATTCGGGTAAGCGACTGCCGGGCAATAAAGCGATCGTCGGCAATTGCGGCACTAGTCCTAAATTTTTGCCCGTGGGCTCAAGCACATCCATGATGGGATAGCCAGCAAACAAAGCTTTGGAAATACCTCTCTGATTTAACTGTTGGGCACTAAAGGCATCACGGGTAAAGATGACTTGGCATTGGCGCGATCGCAGCAATTGCATGGTCAAAAAAGGCAAACTAACGCGATTTTCGTAATAGCTCGATGACGACACGATAAAGGCAGCATAGGGGCAGCCCGTAAGACGAGCGATCGCTAAAGGGACAATATCACCAGCGGCAAAGATCAGATCGCAAGTACGACCATAGGCTCGCGCTGCTTGAATTTGTTGCCAAGTTAAGCCTAGCAAACCCGATCGCAGGTCAGAAAGTAATTTACGGTTGTCCATATAGACAAACCCCCCAGAGGGCAGCGATCGCGTCGGCGCAATAATAGGGGCATCGAGGCGGCGGTAGGCATTTCCCTCACCCACAATCGGCAAAGCTGCTACTTCGACTTCTGGGTATTTTTGCTGGAAGGCTTTTAAAACTAAGCTGGCATTTAGATCTTCTCCATGCCCATTACTGAGAAATAAAACTCTTTTTGTCATGGATTGCCAATTTGTCCGTTGTCAGGCATCGGTTGCTAGTTTTTTACTGAATTTTTGTGGTGATTTTTGATTGTCCTTTGGGCGCGATCGATGGCAAATGGATTTTTCTGCTATGGATATTCGTCATAGATACCTGTCAACCGTCAACTGTCAACTGTCAACTGTCAACTGTCAACTGACCGCGCTTCACCAAGATCGCGTTTGCTAGTATATTAAGGATTAATAATAAATATAACTTTAAACAAAATTTGTTTTTATATACCACTGGCACAAATGCTTTAGAAGAGGCATTCCCAGAGGAGGAAAAAAAGCCCGAACAGGTTAGAGAGCATCTTTTACCCGAAGAAAGCATCAACTTGTCCAGTGCTTCTTTGTCCTCACTGACGGGAGTAACCACAGACGGTTTGCCTTTACTCCAGTTCCCGCCCGAATCGGCGATCGCTCAGTCTTGGTCGCAAAATTCGAGATCGTTGCATTGGAAGGTTTGGCTGGCAACTGTTTTTTTAGTATCCGCACCTGTCTTTTTTGAAGCTCCCCTCGTGCGTTTTGCACCTTGGTTGAGTATCGTGCTGACAGTGGGCTGGCTATCAATTAGTCGCCAACTACGAGAAAATCCCCAAAATCAACTATGGGGTAGTTTGCTATGGGGCTTTAGTCTTACTTGGTTTTGCGGCGCAATCTATTGGGGATGGCTGCGATCGGAACCTTCTTGGCATTTACCCATCGAAGCGATCGCCTTGCCTTGGGCAATTTGGGCAGTCAGTCAAACTCCCAATCAATCACAATATCGCGTTGGTGGTTGGTTTTATCTCGGTTCGCTTTTTGGCACTAGTATCACCGATCTATATTTCTATCTAGTTAATTTGTTTCCCCATTGGCGGGCAATTATGCGGGTTGAGTCCGACCCTGCACAGGTGCAACCAATTTTTCAAAGTGCTTTATCTCAGGTGCAAACAAGTTGGGGCATGGCTTGGGCATTGGGCTTGGCAGCGGTTTTACTTTTGTTAGGCAGTCGCGCCATGCGTTCCCATCAGGTTTGTTATTGGGCTTTTGCGGGTGCTGTATTTGGTACTATTTTTGTCGATTTGCTTTTTGCGGTCTTAGCGTATTTCGCTTAGTTATAGATAAACCAATCGGTTACAGCTAAGATAATAAGGTCGCTTTTACTCAAATTTTTAGCGCTCTATGATTGCCGTGAAAAATCTGGGTTTTAGGGGAAATTCATGTTTGAGGCTATTCTTAAAGCTTTAGCTACTTGTAAAGAAGTTAGCACTGTTTTTTAATCACTTGCAGTATTCGGTAGGTTGCCTAGAGATTAATTGAGGGGATAGAGAGATTCGTGAATGATACGGAAGCAGCTTTACAGACACAACCCTATCTCGCATTGCATGGTTCTCGTGGCATTAAGCATATCCCACTAGTAAACGCTAGTGCCTGGAAATTGGGACGCGATCGCGAAAATGATATTCCTCTGTCAGACAAATGTGCCTCCCGCAGCCATGCCATGGTACAAATTATTGGGCAAGGGGCTTACTACCTGATCGATCTGGGTAGTCGTAACGGTTCGTTTTTGAATGGGCGGCGGGTGACCATTCCTGTAAGTTTAAAAAATGGCGATCGGATTACCCTTGGGGAAACCAATCTCGAATTTTTTTGCCCTGAGACCAACACAGCACCCAACGATGAAGGAATAGGGCAGGAGCAAAATACAGACACCGTGATGCTGCACAGCCGCCGATTGATTACGGTGGTGGTGATTGATATTCGCAATTTTACGAAGCTGACGCAACAATTAGACGAACATATCCTGTCGGAAGTCATCGGTACGTGGTTTCGTAAAGCAGGGGAAATTATTAACCACTACGACAGTTGGGTAGATAAGTACATTGGTGATGCCGTGATGGCAGTCTGGATTCACAACACGAGCCCGGGAACCGATCAAGTACCTACTAAGGAGATGCTCAAAGCCTTTCAGGCGCTGCATGCGTTGTTTGACATGAGCAATCAGCTCAATAGTGAATTTGCCTTACCCTTTACCCTGCGCGTAGGGGCAGGCATGAATACAGGCTATGCCATGGTGGGGCAGATGGGAACCAGCGAACGACCTGACTATACGGCACTCGGTGATACTGTGAATGCGGCTTTTCGGTTAGAGTCTGCCACTAAAGAACTAGGCTTGGATGTCGCCCTAGGTGAGAAAACCTATGCTCATACTCCCTATGCGGCAGTTCTGCTTCCCTTTAAACAGCAAATTGTTAACCTCAAGGGATATGACAATCCCACCTTGACCTACGCGGGCACGTTTGAAGATTTAGCGCAATTTCTCCATAAGATTACACCTCAAGAGTAAATTGTGGGTATCTTGTTACAATACCCTCGTACCTAAGTTTGACCGTTACACTTGTAATGCTGAGTCAATCGACGCAGATGTGTTAGCCAGATCTCGATCGCAAAGTTTGCAATCTAGATTGAGCATTTAGAATGCGCACATGGGGTTGAGCAAGCAATTGTGAATTTTAACCTATGGAACTTTCCTCACAGCCTCACCTAAAAATTCACTATGCGGATGGCGATCTAACATTTCCACTCGTCAATGCTACCTCATGGACATTTGGAAGAGGCGAAGAGAACACCGTAGTTTTAAAAGATAAATGGGCTTCGCGCAACCATGCCGTCATCCAAATTATGGAGTCGGGCAACTTTTACTTGATCGATCTGGGAAGCCTGAATGGCTCCTTTGTGAACGATCGCCGCGTTAGTATTCCAATTGTGTTGCAAAGTGGCGATCGCATCACCTTGGGCATGACCGATATGGAATTGGTCTGTCCTCCCAATCGCCCCTCACCCGATGTTACAGCTGGGGCAAAACAGCGATCGACGATTATGCTGCACCAACGCCGCATGATCTCTGTATTGGTGATCGATATTCGCAATTTCACCAAATTAACCCGCCAATTAGAGGAACAAGTGCTTTCGCAGGTGATTGGAACTTGGTTCGGTAAAGCAGGGCAAATTATTAAGCAATATGGCAGTGGAGTAGATAAATATATTGGCGATGCTGTGATGGCGGTCTGGGTGCATAACACCATACGCGGCACTGACAAGGTCGTCCCTCAAGAAATGTTGCGGGTGTTTCAAGCCCTTCACGCGCTCTATAAGGTCAGCGATCAGCTAAACCAACAATTCGATCTGCCTTTTCCCTTGCGTTTTGGGGCGGGAGTGAATACGGGCAATGCGATCGTGGGACAAATGGGTGCAGGCGATCGCCCAGAATACACTGCCCTCGGTGATACGGTAAACGCGGCGTTTCGGTTGGAATCTGCTACGAAGGAATTGGGTTTAGATATTGCCTTGGGTGAAACGACCTTCGAGCAATCTCCTCAAGCGATGGCTCTATTACCTTTTCAGCAGCATTCCGTTATGCTCAAGGGCTATGATGCGGCGACCACGACCTATGCAGGTACGTTTGCCCAGCTAGAGAGCTTTTTAGAGAAAGTGCAAGGACAAGTCGATAGCTCAACTGGAGAATAACGAATATGTTGAGCGGTTAGAGATTATTAACTGCCACTGCCATATGTTTCTCGGTCAGTGTTTAGCTAAAAAGACTCAAGATTCAAAGCGAATCTGTTGGAGCGATCGCACTTGGGCAATGGTTTCAAAGTCGCGATCGTTATGAATCAAAAGTAAATTATTGTCTAACGAGTTTCACGTAGGGCTTTGTGGTCGAAATCTGCGGCAAACTGAATTTGTCCAGCAAGATCTAAAAGATTTTTCTTTCGACGCGATCGCACAAATTCCTTCAGAGCGAGATCAACTAGTTCTTCTTGAGTAGTGAGGTTGGTAAGTTGAAAAGCCTCGTTGAGAAGAGATTCGTTGAGGTTAAGGGTAATTTGCATGGGAGACGTATGAGTTGAAGTAGACAAAACTCTTTTTACATTTTATCCCAAGAGACGATCTGTCTATCAGGACACATTGATGGTCATTGTTTATCTCCAAAACAAATAGGTATCTCCCGCCTAGAAATGCCCTTATTACCCAGAGCATCGCTTGAGAATAAAAAAGAAGGGTTGAGGTAAGTTTTTGAAATCCATAATTCCCAATACAGTGTTTTCATCCACTTTTCTAAACGAGTCAGCGATCGGCAGATAATCGTAGATCATCGTGGCACTGACTTTCCCGCGATATTCCATCATTCGCAGTCTGGCTTGACTTCTTTCTGTTTTTAGGAGGGAATTTGTCAGTATGAGTAAAGGTTTCAGAAAGTCATTTTTGAGAAATGGCATTTTCAACACCCAATTCATCGCGGTGGGATTGGGCGCAACTTTGATTACCTTTCCCTGACCATCTAAAAACAATAATGGATGCACGTTCTCAGGATCGATAAATTCCTTCCCATACCAATTGGATGCTTCCAGTAAGCCATCCATTGGATGAGATGTATGCAGTCCAGAACCTTGCCAACGACCGAGCATAAAGTCTAGATTCACAGGTTCCAAGGTGTCAAACAACTGTAAAGCCTGTTCGATTGTGGCTTTAGCATTTGTGAGGATCGATGGGTAGCCTTCTAGTATTTCCATTTTTTCTGCTGGTTAAGAGGATATTTTAAAAATATCAGTTCAAGTGCCAATGATTAACAAGTCTTTCGTGAAGTTTAAAGTTATTCTGGAGCCAAGCGAGGAAAGCCTCTAAGCACTGGTAGCTCGATCGCATAGTTCATGACTGAGATCGGGAGCATTGTCATAGCGTAAAATTAGCCTCTGAATTTCATGGGAACTGCGGTGAATTGTTCCAGCTTCATCGCCTTGAATGTCAGGATAGGAAGCTTTGAGATTGGGAATGGTGGAACTGAGGACGTTATGACTGCCAACATAGGCAAATTTACGATCGCAGACAAAATACTTGCTATGTCCGCCTGTGAGCTTTAGCTGCAAGCGATCGGGATATCTCTTTTGCAACTGAAAGAGTTTGTTCATAGCACTATAGCGATGTTGTCCATCACGGGAGAATGTGAAGTTACCGTTACTGTCTTGCTTGATGACAGTACCCATGTCGTATTGATAGCCCCAACCAATATCGATTTGCACATCGCGATCGAGGGCATAGTTGAGTCGCAACATTAAATCATTGTCGATGCCGTAATTGCTTGCCCAAGGACATTTGATGATGATGCGTTCTTTGGCTTCTTCGAGGGTTTTGAATAGAAGAAAGCGACCTCCCGACTTCCCAAATACAATCTCTGTTTCTAATTGGGGTTGAAGGATTCCTAATCTTTCTAGAAATCGCTCAGGTTGCAGATTGTATTTATCGATCATGGTTTCGGCTTGAGCGAGCAGTTGATAGAGGTCTTTGATATCGGTGCTGTTTTGGTGCATAGCTTTACTTCCTTACTCGACGCTTTGTATCGAAATTCCAATATGTTGTCAGGATTTGAGGAGTAGATAAGCCTTGTAAACAGATGACCTGTAAACCTCTGAGGGTGTCGGTAAATCTTGCATAGGGGCTTTGTTTGAGTTGACGATCGCCTAATGTATAGACGATTGCTCCGCGACGATCGAAGTGTTTTTGACCATAGGCGATCGCTACACGGATCATGTCATTGCTGATAGCTCGTTGTTGTTGGCGACGTTGGAGGTGATTGAGATCTTTAGATTTACGGATGGGGGTAAAGGCGATCGCTCGATCTAACTGAGCATCAGTAGTCGCGATTTGTTGAATCTGTTGGTGTGTATTCATAACCTGCAAAATTTCGATGTGTCCAACTTATCGGCTGTACAAGTTGAAGTGAAGGACATTTACGGGAAGATATTAAGTGTCTTAAATGTCGTTATCTGTCCCGATTTATGGAGTCACAACCCAAGGAAATTCGCGAGTATACAAAATCTGATGGTTCAAGTCCTTTTGCTCAATGGCTTGATGGCTTACGCGATCGCGTAGCTCAAGATAAAATAAAAGGTAATTGCTCAACCTAGGTAAATTGACAAAAGCAGCAAAGCTGATAAAGT
>NZ_JAZBJZ010000021.1:0-56816 GCF_036349135.1 Tumidithrix elongata BACA0141 | reverse complement strand
TTTCATTTAGCTCACCTTCTATAGGGTAGCCCTATTTCCGCCCTGCTGTACTAGATATGCATTGAGATGTTCGATCGCTCTCTGTATATGCAGGGAATCCCCATATAGTTTGCTCATCATCACGGCTCCCTCTAGGGTGGAAATCATAATGGTGGCGATCGCATCGGCTTCAATATTTTGAGGGATTTCGCCCTTCTTGATGCCTTTATCGATAATGCGGCAGATCAGCGATCGCCAAGTATCCATAGCTGCTTGGGCGCGATACCGTAAACCTGGATGCGCGTCATCACTTTCGATCGCCGTATTGAGAATGGGACATCCACCCATCACAGGCGGCGATTCGGTAATTGTGGCAAATTCGGCGGCGATCGCTTTGAGTTGGTCTAGCGATCGACGTTTGCCTCGAATGGCTGAAAGGAAGCGTTTCCCAAGACATGCCGCCGCATAGTCAAAGGCAAGTAATGCTAATTCTTCTTTGCTTTTAAAGTGGTTGTAAATCCCTCCTTTTTGTAAGCCTGTGACCCGCATGATATCTGACATAGAGGAACCCGCATAACCATATTGGTTAAACAAATCCGCTGCTTGTTTGAGAATTCTCTCTCTGGTTTCCTGAGCTTTATTCATGCATATCCACAGACAATATCCACAGGCAAAAGACCAATCGGTCTGTTTTAGATTAGCATAAAACTACGCTACATTAAAATCTGGAAACCTATGGCATACTCTGTTTGGGGCGATGTTTGTCGCCTGTCACCTAACTATTCTTACCGTATCTATGGTTACGCCAAAGCTACCTGCAAACTTGACAGATCTGCCTGAATACCAGCTTAGAGTCAGCCCCAAGGCAAAGCACATGCGGTTATCTGTCTCTCTGGACAAAGGCTTAGAGGTCGTCGTGCCTGAAAACTTTGACCATAGACGTATTCTAGAGTTTTTGGTGCAAAAGCGAAGTTGGATCGAAAAAGCCCTCCAACAGGTCGATCAAAAACGAGAATATCTGGCGGCACAGTCTCCCGATCGCCTGCCTGAGACGATCTATCTCGGTGCGATCGCGGAAACATGGCAGGTGGAATATTTATCGGCAAACTCAAAATTTATAACGGCAAAGGAACAGAAAGGGCAAAAAATACTTGTTACGGGCAATGTAGAGAATATTGAAGCAGGTAAAGCCCTACTCCGACAATGGCTCAACCGCAAAGCCCAAAAAGAACTGATCCCTTGGCTCCGCAAAGTCAGCGTTGCTGCGCGGTTACCCTATCGCCAAACTTCGGTGCGAGGGCAAAAGACACTGTGGGCAAGTTGTTCGAGTTCTAAAAATATTAGCCTTAACTTTAAACTCTTGTTTTTAGAACCTGATGCTGTCAACTACGTGTTTATTCACGAACTCTGTCACACAATTCACATGAACCACTCCGCCAAGTTTTGGGCTTTGGTGAGCAAGTACGAACCTAACTACTTGAAGCTCGATCGCTCGCTCAATCAAGCATGGCAGATAATCCCTGCTTGGGTATGATTGAGTTTTCCACGCTGTTTCTGCTAGTTACAAGCTGAGCCATGGGGTGTAGGATCCTACATGTTAAACAGGAATCAGAATTTAGCGCATGGCAGTTGACTACGATCTAGCTATCGTCGGGAATGGGGCAAATGCCTTGGAGTTGGCTCGCAGAGCCGCAAAACTTAAAGCAAGAGTAGCATTGGTGACTGAGCCACAAGCTTTAAGTCAGTCTCGCTTGCAACAGATCGCCACCCAGATGCGTAAAAGTAGCGCAGGTTGGAAAAAAGATGTGATCAGAGGAGAGGTCTCATTTGCCGCTTTTTTACGTCAAGTACTTGCCATTCTTGCGCCCCAATCAGAATTGGAAGCCCTACAGGCTTTGGGGGTCGATGTAATCGTCGGCAGTGGGCAGTTTGTGAATGCGCGTACTTACGCTGTGGGTAAAAGACAACTACGATCGCGTACCTATGCGATCGTGACCGATCCCCCTGTGTCAACGCGCAAAATTGTGGGACTAGAACAGAGTAATTATTTAACCTACGAGACCCTGTTTCAACTGGATCGTCTGCCTGAGTCGCTCGCGATTGTGGGTGGTGATGTATATAGCTGCACGATTGCCCAAAGCTTAATCCATCTGGGTGTCACGGTAACCCTACTCTGCGACAGCAGCCATATTTTGCCCGATGTCGATGTGGAGGCAGCTAGGTTGCTGCAAGCCAAACTAGAAGTGGACGGCATTGAAATTTACACTTCCACCCGTGTTACGGCGATTTCTCCCTTAGAAACGACAACAGAAAAAAATGGGCAGGGAACTTTTCGCCAGAAAGTCTGGGCAGGGGAACGTACTTTTGAATGCGATCTCGTTTTGATGCCTTTCTTCTCAGCTCCTTTACAGCTCAACCTTGAAGCCGCCAAGGTGAAATTTCAAGGAGAAGCGATCGCGGTCAACGCCAAAGCCCAAACCAGCAATCCCCGTATCTATGCCTGTTATGCCAGTGCTGACATTACCAAAATTCTCAGGCACAGCCTGTTCTGGACGCTTATGCCACCTGCCCAACCTGCAATCGCGCCGATTATATCAAAAACGCTTCCCCAACTTGCCCATTTGGGTATGACCGAGGTGGATGCAAGGCTGCGCTATGGTAAAAACCTTTATGCGTTGCGGCATCATTATGACGATTTCGGCTTTTGTAAGTTACTTTGCCGCCAGAATGGCGAGATTGTCGGAGCTAGCATCGTCGGTGACTGTGCTGGAGAATTAATCGAAACTGTAGCGATCGCTATGCATACCAAGCTCAAAATCCATCAACTTGCCCAATTAGCAAACATTTCCTCTGGGGTTATCAGCACCACCGCCGCCAAATTTGCGGAGCAGAAATCTGCAAGCGATCGGGGCAAGTTATCTCGGTTAGCAAAATGGTTTACGTTTCGCCGTGACTTTAACATTTAATTCCCAATCCCCACTAATATCAGGTCATTAACTGAGTGCGAAGCGTTGCCGAATTATTAAACGAATCTGGACACAATCTTGAAATGCTTGACTAGCAATTGTCTGGTTAGCAGATACACCGGGGTAACGAAACTCAACCGCATAGACTGTCAGCGCATCAAGGGTAGTGCGTAGGTTTGCCCAGCTTGGTTCGACGGTCAGCAAAGCATCTAACAAGGTAGTTAAGTCATGAGTCCGACCAAAAGTAATATTTTCTTCTTGAAGACAAGCTTTTAGATATTTTTCTACGCATTGTTGGCTATGAAAACATACAGCATCATAGTTAGGCATCTGTTGAACTTGGATTTCCCTTTGAGCGGTAGCAAAATCTCCTTCTGCCTTATCCACCCACTCTTGCGTAATTAGCTTCATACAGAATACGACCCTTTTGAAGAATATCTTGGATGAAAAAATCACCCATGTCTAAACGCTGTTGAATTTGTTTGGATGTTCGAGCGATTAAATCTAGAGGAAAATTTGGTTTGAGTCGTCTACGAATTTCGATCGCTTTATCAACCGACATCCCTTCAAATGCTAAAACTACAAGTAAATCGACATCAGAATCTTCGGTAGGGTGACCGTAAGCATATGAACCGAACAAGATAATCTGTTCGGGTTGGAAGTGCTCAGCAATTTGCTCGCTAAAAGCTTGGATTTGGCAGTGGCTAATCATTTGATAAAAGCTTAACGACCGAATTTACCTCATAATTATAACATTTGAGTTTTGAGCTTGAATTGATGTTGTCTGTTAAAAAAGGACGATGTCAGTGTAATCGCCCCGAAATTTTGTTTACTTCGTCCTACCAGAAGACTGACATTACTTAAAGCTTAGTGTTTTCCAAGAAAACACTAAGTATCTAAATATTTCATGAAAAGAATCGCAGAATTTCAAGGATGAAAATAATAACTTTCAGCAGAAAAATTAAAAGTAACATAAGGGTGTCTTTCCTTAACTTAGGGGATAAGGGAAGAATAGAGACGAAAAAATAGTTGATGTTTTAAACTGGCTAAAATAGTTACTTTAAGGACTAACTCGTATGGGAGTTCTTAATTACTAATACCAAAGGCAAGTAAATATTACCCCTGAGGCAGTTCTGGTTTTGAAATCTTTACAGAGAGCGGAGTCTTAAAAAGAAACGATACCTCATTTTGAAAATCGTTCATTCCATCTCTAGCTAAAATAGTAAGGACGAATCAAAGGTAGCACTATGCCCCGATACACAGGAATTTCTAGCGAAGCATTTAGACATCCATTAGATCGTCAAGCAGAACAGGCATTACGCAGCGTGCCAGGGTTCGATCTACTTGCTAGTAAATTTGTAGAGTTTCTCTACGAACGTCCTCAACTGATTTACAACACAGGCAACTGTATCCAAGTTGGGCCCCGTCAATATGCCACCATCCACCGTTTATTTCGAGAAAGCGTCAGCGACCTAGATGTTTATCCCGAGCCAGCGCTATTTGTGTCGCAAAATCCCAATGCCAACAGCTACGCACTGGGAAAAGATAACCCTTACATCGTGGTCAACTCGGGATTATTAGACCTACTCAATGAAGCTGAAATTCGCGCTGTGCTTGCCCATGAGTTGGGGCATATCAAATGCGGACATACAACGCTCATTCAAATGGCAATGTGGGCGATGAGTGTCGTCTCAGCCATTAGCGAAATGACCTTTGGACTCGGGGGCATTGTGAGTTCGGGATTAATCTATGCTTTTTTTGAATGGCGACGCAAAGCCGAACTCTCCTCAGATCGAGCGGCATTGTTGGTTACCGATGATGTCGATACCGTCCTCCAAACCATGATGAAATTGTCTGGCGGAAGTCATGCCTTTGCCCATGAGATGAGCTTGCCAGAGTTTATTCGTCAGTCTGAAGATTACCAAGAGTTGGATAAAGATAACCTCAACCAAATTTACAAATTTTTGCTCTATAACGGGTACGGCTCTGGCTCTATGCTCAGCCATCCCTTCCCCGTCGAACGCGTGCATTACATTCGCGACTGGGCTGGCTCTGAGGAATATCGCCAGATTCGTCTGGGTAACTACAAGCGATCGGGCGCAACGGGTGCGGTCGATGTCACGCCTGAGGAGCCCAAGGGCAAGCAAGAGTCTAAAGCCGATGCCAAGCAAGACCAAAAAACAAAGGACGAAGCCGAGGCACTGCGCCGCCAAATTGAAGAACTCCAAGACCAAATCAATCGCCTCAAGCGACAATAATTCCTTAGTAAATCTTAATGATATGGGTCGTTAAGTCTTGACGAGTCCTAACCCCAAAGACTCATACCTTAAACAAGGTTTTACATTGACAACAACCGAAAAAAAAAAGAAGCTTAGTCAGTGTGATTTTAAGGTGTTAGGAGTCTTTACTAAATGTTGATAAAAAACTTTCAAAGGAAGCAAGGTTCTCAGCTCATTTGGCTCAGTACCTTGGTAGTGTCTTCTACTTTGCTCAGCACTGCTACTTATGCAGAAACGACCGTCGGTCAAGTTAATCCGAAATTAACTACTGACTCTAGCCTGATTCAAGCGATCGGTGTCGATCCGATGGTGCAGCGCCCACCAGATAATCGTCCACTTGCTACGGGTGACTCTGCCGTTATCCAGCAAATCGGAAAAGAGCAAGTTTCTCCGCCGACTCACAAAACTGCACAAAATGTAACTTCTGTTTCCCAATTAAGTGATGTGCGTCCTACGGATTGGGCATTTACAGCATTACAATCTTTGGTTGAGCGGTATGGCTGCATTGCTGGCTATCCCGATCGCACCTATCGCGGTCAGCGGGCATTGAGCCGCTATGAATTTGCTGCTGGTCTCAATGCTTGCCTAGACAAAATTAATGAAATTATTTCTGCGGGGTTAGCAGATAAGGTTAGTAAAGAAGACCTTGCCGCAGTTCAAAAGTTGCAAGAGGAGTTTGCTGCGGAGTTAGCAACCCTACGCGGTCGTATTGACGCACTAGAAGCAAAAACTACCAAGTTAGAGGCGCAACAATTTTCGACCACAACTAAGCTCTTTGGGCAAGCAATTTTTGGCTTGCAGGGACGGTTCAATAATACCTCCAACATTCCCAGGCTTCCAGGTGCTAACGTTCCCGACCCAGCAACCAATGTTACGTTTGGCTACCAAGCTCAACTGAGTCTTGTCACCCAATTCCCAGATCGCGGTATTTTACTAACTGGTTTACAAGCTAGCAACCTCTCAACGGATGCTCCAATTACTAGCTTTTACGCTCTAAATAATCCCTTTACCCGTCTTGGCTATGAAGGCAGTACGGGTGGTACTTTTACCCTCAGCGATCTAAACTATCGCTTCCTCGCTAGCAAGAATCTTGCAGTCATCGTTGGAGCAAGAGGGGTCAATGCGATTAATGTTTTCCGAGGCCCAAACCGATTTGAAAGTGCAGGAAATGGGCCTATTTCTTTGTTTGCCCAACGTAACCCTGTGATTAGCCTCAATGCAGGACAGGCTGGGCTGGGCTTTGACTGGCAAATCTCTAAAGCTTTGAGTTTGCAAGGAGTCTACTCGGCAGGTAATCCTGCCAGCGCATCGGGAGATGGCGGTTTGTTTGGTGGGCCAACCTCCATAGGTGTGCAGCTTGCGGCAAATTTATTTGAGCGGCTTGATGTTACGCTCTATTATCTCAATTCCTACACAAACAACGGCACATTAAATAGTGCGGTGGGTGACACTATTCTTGGAATCGTATCGCCAGTTCCATCCAATTTCAGCACAAATGCTTTTGGAGGATCGCTTTCATGGCAGGCAACGCCAAACGTTAACCTAGGTGGCTGGGTAGGTTTCACCACATCCAGCATTCAAAACTCTGGATTCTCAGGTTCGGTTGAAACATTTAACTGGATGACGTTTGCTAATCTTCGTGATATTTTCAAGGGTGGAGATCTATTTGGTTTATATATTGGGCAACCTCCACGTATCACTAGTAGTAACCTCAGTGGCAATATTAACTTCCCCAGTATTCTGAGTGGTGCGAGTGGGGCTCCTGGTGGTCAGCCTGCATCGACTACACATGTTGAAGCATTCTACCGATTCCCTGTTTCAAAAAATATCAGTATTACGCCCGGTATCGTGTTTGTCTTTAATCCTGGCAACACTGCCACCAGTGACACAGTAACGATCGGGGTTTTGCGAACAACGTTCACGTTCTAACTATCAACTCATGAGGATCCTTGATATGAAATTAGTCTCTCGTGTTTTTTCTCTTGGTTTGCCTTTTGCAGCAACAATCACCGCGATCGCCAGTTCTCCAGCTTTTGCCCAAGTAACCAATATCCCTATCACTGGAACTATGTCTGGGAGCATATCAGGAGCCCCCGCTACCTATGGTAAATTTACTGTCAACAGCTATCAGCTTCTAAGTCCCGTTGGTACTGTTTCAGGTTCTATTGGGGATATAACATCTGTTACTTCATCACCTTTAAGCAACGTACAAGTTACATCTATTTCTACTGGGTCGACTTATTTTGTACAAGGGATCGTAACAGGTGGTGTAGCTTTCAATGACGGTCGGACAGCCAGTTTTGTTAACGCACCATCAACTGCAAATGTAACTGTTCAATCTATTTCTACTGGTTCACCACTGGTGTTTAGCGCTTTACCACTTAGTACAAATGTAAGCCTAGGCATTAGCGATGGAAATATTGCTATCCCAACTAATTCTATAGTTGCTGCCCCTGTTACTCCGATTACCACGCCAACAATTACAGTAACCAGTCTCGGAATTGCCAGCGCACTGGTAATTCTCGATCCTAAGTTTAATCCGCCACCTAGCACGGGCAATCAAGTCATTACGGCTTTTTCTCCTTCTATGGACTCAAAGATATTCCCTGGATTGCAACCATAAGCACTGCTTTAGTCCTAACAATCCAAGCTAACTCCTAGGGCAAGCGCGATATGCTTGCCCTTTTCAATCTTGTACTGATTTATCGTTCCTTGGGGCGTTAGTTTTTGACAAGAAAATCTGAATTTTGAGAGCTTATTTCCACAGCGGTATCGCTCATATAGTTTAACCTCAGTTCGGGATAAGAAAATCCAAAACCCTTTATCTAAGGCTATTGAATCTATAGATGCTAAATTCTCACAAATAAATCCTATTCATCCAATAAATCAGGGCAGGCACGGGGGCACTGCCCCTACGAAAATTGGGTAGGGGCGATGCCCCTGTGCTCGCCCAGATCCCTTGTATGCCCAATATTTTGTTCCAAAATCCTTATCCCGAATTCACGTTAGTTTATGAAGATTTTCGGTTTAGGACATCCTCAAGACCGTACCTCTAACTTAGATGTATCAGGTTTAGATTTATAATGATGTCAGTGTAACGACCTATTGAGTTCAATCTATTGAGTCATGCCGACAAATCAAGTGTCTTATACGCAAACTCAAATCTCTGCTTGGCTGAGGGGCTTAATCAGCATTGCTATGGCTGATAATGATTACAGCGAGCAAGAGCGTAGTCTATTCGATGAGATCAGTCATAGTCCCGAGTTAGGACTAACAACAGAGCAAGGTATTTTTGAACCCATTAGCCCCGATGAATTAGCAACAGCTTTGGGCGAAGATGTTCAAATTGCACAAAACTTTCTACGCACCGCTGTAATGATGGCTCTTGCGGATGGGCATTATACAGATACAGAAGATGCAACCATTCAGCAATTTTGTGTAGCTCTCAAACAGGAGATTAAACCTCTGTTAGAACTAAGGGGGAAATTGGAAGCTTCGTCACATCACGAGGAACATCATCCAGATCTACTCGAACCAATTAAAGAGTGGCTCGATCGCATGGAAGTCCACGATAACAGTTTAGCGAGATTTATCTGTAAGGTTATTCCTGCTCAGTGTCCTTTCGAGCGAGATGTGTCCCTATTTGGTCGTAAAATCATGCATATTCCCGCGATGTGCAAGATTAACCCGCTTTATGATCAACTGGTTGGACTGCGTTTTCGATCGCTTAGTTACCTTGCCGATAAAGGTGAAGATATCTCTAGTTTCTATTAACCCTTTATGACGAAAGATCTAAAAGGGTCAGTAGATAACGACTCGCCATCACCCAATGTTTTAAAAGTGATCCTTGCCTTTCGGACTTGGGGCTGGGTTGGCTTTTGGTCACAGGTAGTTTTGGGCGTAATTGCCGCCATCGTCCTATTGGTATTTGTTGGTACGCGTGCCATTAGTGGTGCTGTCAACACCCCAGCCCCTACAAATGTTAACCCCGGTACGCTGCCTGGTCTAGGCTTTGCTTGGGTAGGACTTGCCATTGTTTGCCTCAGTATCTATTGGAATTTTCGTTACACGCAACTATCTAAAAAGTTACGATCGCCCGATCGCCCCAATCGAGCCCAGACTATTCGCCTGCTCAAGATTGGGATCGTAATTAGCCTTGCGGGTATGCTGATCACCCTAATTGGGGCATTTACGATCGTGGGATGGTTAACCGCTAAATCACAGCAGCAACAACCGGGTGTGGGAGTGTTAATGGTTGTTCCCGTGCAATCGATCGATCTGCTCGTAGTGCAGGCAAATACGAATATTATCTTGGCGCACTTTGCTGGTTTGGTCACTTCGTTGTGGCTGCTCAATCGAGTTACGGGTAAGTCGAGCCGCGAATAACGCCATTTTCAAAAAGTGATGCATCACTTTTTGAAAAGCCTGCGCTCTGCGCTGAACCCAAAACCCTCTCTGTTTCAAATTCAAGAGAAATTGGTATAAGGAGCTTTGTTGTGCGTCTGGGCAAACTGTTGGATGTATTTTTGCAGTCCAACTGCCCTCTATGCGGGCGCTCTTCCGCCTCGATTATTTGTGTGGATTGCGATCGCCAAATTACTGCCTGTCGCTTTCAAGATTCCCAGCAGCTACCCCCCGATCGCAGTCTTTCCGTGCCGTTATTTAGTTGGGGCGTATATGATGGAGCCTTAAAACGGGCGATCGCTGCCTGCAAATACGAGCATCATCCTGAAATTGCGGAAGTTTTGGGCGAAAAGATCGGGGAAGCGTGGCTAAAAAGCTCAAATGCTCGGGGAACTAAGCCTACAGTGATCCCCATTCCCATGCATGCTGAAAAGTTGAAAACGAGAGGCTTTAATCAAGCCGAAATTTTAGCCCGCAGTTTTTGTCAAGTCACCAAACTGCCCTGTATGCCAAAACTTCTGCAACGGGTGAAATCAACCAAGCCCCAGATCGAAACCAAAAGTAAACAAGAACGCTTAGAAAATTTAGCGAAAGCCTTTGCGGTTCCTGACTCAGTTCGCCTTAAGTCATCGGTGATTTTGCTAGACGATATTTATACATCAGGGACGACGATTCGAGAAGCGATCGCCACCCTAGCCACAGCCAAGATCGAAGTGAACAGCGCGATCGTGCTGGCTAGACCAAAATTATATACAGGAAAAGATTAAGGCTTCTCCAGTTCGGCTTTCATGCGCTCTAGAGTCACGTTCATCTGATCGAACATTTGCTGGGGCGTAACACCAAAGTTTCCTAACTGGGTTTGTAGTTGTTTCATGGTCATCTGTGCCATAAAGTCATCAGATAACTCAAACCGCTTCATAAAAATACGGTAACGATCCATCATCTCTTCCATTTTTTCAATGAAGAGTTTTTTCCCTTCGCGATCGAACTTGCCATAGTCACCCCCAAGTTCCATCAGAGACTGATAGTCTTGAAACAGGTTACGGGCTTCATGTTGCACTATTTCCGAGTCAAAAAATCCCATATTTATTGCTTGGCTATCTTACTTGCATCATTTTACCGCCCCAATCAGGTAACTGCCTCTCTCTGATGAGTGGTGATATCCCTACTAAAGTTTTGCCTTAAGCTTTGCCCAAGATCGTTTTTTGAAAAGCAGGACGTTCGGATAGGCGTTGCACGTAAGCCGCTATCACAGGATAGTCGTTGAAGGTAATGCTGAGCATCATCGGTGCATAGGCAAGAACCGCACCAACCGCTATATCTGCGACGGTTAACGTGTCGCCACCTAAAAAGGGTTTCTCCGCTAAGATTTGACTCAAGGCTCCTAGCAAACGGGGCATTTCTTTTTCTCGCACCGCTTCAGTAAACAGACCCGTACTCAAGGTGGAGTTGGCAAACATCACCCACTGTGTCGCGATCGCCCGTTGCTCTAAGGAATCGGCAAGATGCCCGTATTTTTCTGCCAAGTAGAGCAAAATTGCGCCAGACTCCCATAAGTTAAAGCCTTCATCTGCGATCGCAGGAACTTTCCCCATCGGGTTAATTGCCAAAAATTCTGGCTTGAGATGCTCTCCAGCCTGCATATCTAGCGTCTCGAAATCGTAGGGAACTTGAATTTCTTCTAAGTACCATTGCACAATCGAAGCACGGCTCCGCTTACCACCGTAAAGTTTCAGCATATATTCCTCTACTTAATCTAGAACTTGCAAATATCAGGCACAATTATGAAACATCTTTGCGATCGGGAGATGCCGCTTTAGCAGACTCAACTTTTGCTCCTGTATCTACTTCGTCTGTCAGATAGGTCAGTTGTACGTTTGGAGCTAGTGTAATTGTGTCACCATCACAGAGTTCGTAGGATGTGACCTTTGTATGGTTGTTAATAACCACACCATTCACACTGGGCTTACCTGACAAATCGCCATCAACGATGCGATAGAGATAGCGTCCTGGCTCAGTTCCAGGTACTCTTAGCAAGATTGCGTGCTGACGGGAAACAAATCGAGAGTACAACTGAATGTTGTTATTAACATCGCGTCCAATCGTGTACTTTAACCCGTCTAGTAATAGCTTTCTGCTACCCCTAGCGTCTGAAATTAACAGAACATGACTAACGTTTATCTCACTCATTAGACCATCGAGAAAAGATTGATTTTGACGAACAGGCTTCCATAATCAATCATGCCACTTTACCTTAACTATGGTGAGGTCAATTTAATCATGAATAGCAAACAAGACACCGCATTAGTTTTCCTAGCGCAAATGTCTTAACGTAACAAAGGCAAAATATCCAGCTTATATTATCCCAACTAGAACCAATTCTAATCAAACTGTTAGGGATTACCTGTGAAATTTATCTTTATTAAGTCTGGCATTACTTTACCCTACAAACACAGCTTAGGATCGCAAGTTAAGTAAATTGAATTTTTTGTAGTTCTAATGTCTTGCTATAGAGCGCAACGCATAACTTCGGAAGATTTACAGGTTACTCAGATTAGAAGACTTAAACCCATATTTCGCAATCATTTCTCTGAATTCACCTTATTTGCAATATTTCTGTAACACAGGTCTGAGGCATCACAGCAAATTTTTTCTGTTTTTCGCTATGGTAATGTCAGCCGTGTCTTCAACCTAAGGATTAGAATTGGAGTTAGGAGCCCTCGATCGCAAAACTGTCAAAATATCTGAGATCGAAACCCTTCCTTGGTGTAAGTTCTATTAAGTGAAGATTAGGAAATCATAGGAATCTGCTCGATGGACATTACTGAAGTAAAACGTCAGCTCCAAATTTTGTCGCAACGCCTGGGTAAAGCCCAGGACTATCTTTGACCTGCCTGCTTTAACTGCCAAGATCGATGACTTAGAGCAAACGGCTGCCCAGCCTGACTTTTGGAATGATGCTGCCCATGCCCAAACCAAGATGCAGGAGCTTGATGCGCTCAAGTCAAATCTGGAGAAAATTCATAACTGGAAAGCTACGGTCGAAAATTTAGCCGCGATCGCGGAACTGCTAGAACTAGAAACCGATCCTGCCCTCCTTACAGAAGCTACCCAAGATATTACAAAACTGACCGATGAACTAGATCGCTGGGATATCGAGCAGCTTTTATCAGGAACCTACGACCAAAAAGATGCCGTATTAACCATCAATGCTGGGGCAGGGGGTACAGATGCGCAGGACTGGACAGAGATGTTGTTGCGCATGTATACACGTTTTTGCGAATCTAGAGGCTACCAAGTCGAAATCTCTGACATATCAGAGGGGGAAGAAGCAGGCATAAAATCTGTAACCTTACTCGTCCACGGGCGATATGCCTATGGGTATTTGATTGCCGAAAAAGGCACGCATCGTCTAGTCAGAATTTCACCATTTAACGCCAACGATAAGCGTCAGACCAGTTTTGCGGGTGTGGAGGTGATGCCTTTACTCGATGAGGACGTTCAACTTGATATCGATCCCAAAGAGTTAGAAATTACGACAACGCGTTCGGGTGGCAAGGGCGGTCAAAATGTCAACAAGGTCGAAACGGCGGTGCGCATTACCCACCTGCCTACAGGCATTTCTGTGCGCTGTACCCAAGAGCGATCGCAACTGCAAAACAAAGAAAAAGCCATGCAAATTTTGAAAGCAAAATTGTTGATTATTGCGCAAGAGCAACACGCTCAGAAGATTGCAGATATTCGTGGGGATATGGTTGAGGCTGCTTGGGGCAATCAAATTCGTAACTATGTGTTTCACCCCTACCAAATGGTCAAGGATCTGCGCACAGGTGTAGAAACGACCAGCATTCAAGATGTGATGAATGGCGAACTCGATCCATTTATTCAATCTTACTTACGGCAACAAAATCAACCTGTTTAAAGTCTATAGGGGAGTTGTAGTACGTCCTTTATGTTTTGACATTCTGAAACCAAATTATGACTAGCTCGCACTTACATCAAAACTTAGACCATCAAAACTTAGACCATCAAAACTTAAACCACCAAAACTTAAACCACCAAGACTTAAACCATCAAGATTCAAGTGGTAAACTCACCCATTTGGATCGTCTGTCGCCAAGGCACAATCGTCTGGCAAGGCTTTTAGGCAGATCCATACTGAGTTCTATGCTGATTTTAGGGATGGGGATGGTAGCAGAGTCAGTGTTGCGCGTAGATTTCTCCTCAGCATTTGCTCAGGTAGAATCTCAGACTCAGTCTCAACTTTTGCTAGCACAGGCTCAATTTACCGAAGAGCAAATCAATCGATATGCGGGGGCGGTCAATGCGATCGAAAAGAAACGTGAAGAGATCCTACGCCGAGCAAAAAATTCTCAGGGGTGGTCAACGGTGGCACAAACTGCGGATAGTAAAGGGGTAGATGTCTGTAGTCTCAATCAATCTGAGCAGCCTGCGGACATTCAAAGCTTGTGTCGCGAGTTAATTGATTTTTCTGAGCAAGAAATCCGTAAATATGGATTTAGCAACAACCGTGAGTTTAATCAACTGACCGTGACCCAACAGCAAGATCCCTCGTTGCAAGGACGCATTCAGGCGCGAATGTTGCAATTAAGGGGCTATCGATAATTAAGATTGAATCAACCAAGAATTATCACGAAGAATTGCGAGGAATCCCTTGAAACTCTCACCTAAACCTCATTGGTTAATTTATGATTGATTAGATAGATCGTTATCATCATGAGGTTTAACAATGTCCGATCAGTATGCCTATCTGCGTGGGGAGTTTGTATCCCTCGATAATGCCACCATTAATATCCGAACTCACGGTTTTTTGTATGGCACAGCAGTATTTGAAGGCATTAAAGCCTATTGGCTTCCTGAAACTGGTCAGATGTCTGTGTTTCGCATGGTGGAGCATTACAAACGATTAATCCAAAGCTGTCGGATTTTGCGGTTGCGATCGCCGATTGACGCTGAAACAATGGGCAATTTGACCATTGAATTAATTCGTCGCAACCAATGCCAAGGTCCAACCTATATTCGTCCAATTGTTTATAAGGCTGACCTGCGCATTGGGCCCATCCTCACCGTTGAGAATACGAAGGATGATTTTTGCCTATTTACCGTACCAATGGACGGCTATCTAGACACCAGTAAAGGACTCAAGGTGGGGGTTTCTTCTTGGCGCAGGTTGGATGATAATGCCATTCCTGCAAGAGCTAAGGTAAACGGGGCTTATGTCAATACAGCTCTGGCAAAGACGGATGGATACTTGTCAGGGTTTGATGATGTTGTTGTACTGACAAACGAAGGTCATGTCGCCGAGGGCAGTGCCATGAATTTGTTTTTAGTGCGAGACAATCAACTGATTACGAGCTCGATTACCGAAAATATTCTCGAAGGCATTACCCGCGACACAATTATTCAGCTAGCCCAACAAGAACTTGGGCTATCGATTGTTTCGCGCCCGATCGATCGCACGGAGCTTTATGTTGCCGATGAGGCATTTTTTGTGGGAACCGCAACGGAACTTGCACCCATTACGAGCTTTGATAATCGACCTGTGGGTGATGGTAAGGTTGGCACAATTTCTACCAAGCTGCGCGACCTTTACAGCAAGGCAATTCATGGTCTGTTGCCCCAATATAGTCACTGGTTGACCAAGGTATAAGAGATCTTAGAGGTGCTAAATTGCGGAAGCACCAAGAGGTAGAATAGTTTTTAGTAAACAAAGCCCAACTAGACATGGAAATCAATGCCTACGCCCCTGACTTTGAGTTACCTAGTACAACAGGCGACGTTGTTCATTTGGGGCGCTGTTTAGAGACCTATTCTGCGATTGTGGTTGTTTTCATGTGCAATCACTGTCCCTATGTCAAAGCTTATCTGGAACGGCTGATTGCCGTTCAAAATGACTATCAAGCCAAGGGAGTTACGCTCATTGGCGTCAATGCCAACGACGAGCAAAAATATCCCGAAGATAGTTTTGACAAAATGAAAACCTATGCTCAAGGTTGGGGTCTAAATTTCCCCTATCTACGCGATCGCACCCAAGATGTTGCCCATGCCTTTGGCGCAATCTGCACGCCTGAACCCTTTGTATTAGATCGACAAGGTATTCTGCGCTATCGAGGACAAATCGATGATAATTATCGTGATGCCAGTGCTGTAACTCGGCAAGATTTACGAGAAGCGATCGACCTTGTACTTAAAGGCAAGCCTTACACCAAAGAGATGGAGCCAGCACTCGGTTGTTCCGTCAAGTGGATATCCTAAGGCAGTCAATAGAGCGTGGTTAGAATTTAGCGATTAGCTCTTTTAAAAATCTTAAGGTAGCATAGCGATCGATAGCAGGGAATTCTAACTTGCGGATGTCTGCTATACAACTGATAACTGATAACCGAACAACTGATAATCTCTTATGCCAATCAAGTCAACCACACGCCATATTCAAATCTACGCTGCCACAGTTGAAAACAACGAGTTAATTGACAGCGAAAATACCCTAACGCTCGACATTGACCCTGAGAATGAGTTGAACTGGACAGATGGGGCAATTAAAAAGGTAAATAGTAAGTTTGATGCCTTGGTTGAAAACTATAAGGGCGCAGATCTCACAGAATATAATCTGCGTCGCATTGGCTCCGATCTAGAGCATTTTGTCCGATCGCTTTTGCAAAATGGCGAACTCACCTACAACCTCAATCACCGCGCCCTCAATTACAGTATGGGCTTGCCGCAAATTATCTCCACAGAATCAGAGGGATAATCGCTTCCTCAGAATTCAGATGAATTCAAATATAGTTTAGCCACCTCGGCAACAACGTGCTTACATCAGGTTTCAGCGAATCCATTCAAAACCCACAATCCCATCATTTTTTCTATGTCAGAAGAAGCTACCCCACAAGTACCCGCGCAGCCTCCTGCAAAAGCTCCTGCAAAAGCTAAGGTTGAAAAGGTCAAAGAGCCAACCGTTGAAGAATTGCCCTTCGAGCAGTTTATTAACGAACACTACCTACCTGCCTTAGCCAAATCCTTTCAGAAGTCAGGAATTGCGGATTTACAGCTCAAGTTTGAAAATTCGCAAGTGCAAGGTCGATGGAACCAAAACTATCGCCAATTTACGGTTTATTTCTCTAAGCAAGATATCAGCGCTCAAAAAGCTTTTTCCTGTGCCGATGGTGGTCTATCGCCAAGTACGATTGAGCCATTCCTCATTGATGAGCGTAAGGCAACGCTAGACTTGCTGGTCTTTGGTGTCATGCAAAGATTAAATGCCCAAAAGTGGTTAGCACCCAATTAGCAAACCCACAAAAAAACATCAATCCCCCTATGGTTGCCCCAGTTGTATTGAGCAGTGATAGGGGGATTAACTCTTCTATGCAGATTCTATGCGGGAAAAACTAGATCTTTTAAGCTAGTGATAGATTTACCTTCTGGCGTGGGATGGGTTTTGGTGCGATCGCGATCTAACCAAAAAGCATTTAAACCTGCGGCGATCGCGCCCTGATAATCTTCGGTAAAGCTATCGCCAATATGCCAGATTTGATGTTGGAAACTTGAGTTTTCACCCTCTATTCGTGCGTATTTTGTCAGTCCATGCCGAAAAATTTTGACATCAGGCTTGGCTGCACCAACTTCTGTAGAAATTGTGAAAGAAGTAAAAAAGCGCTCCAGATCGAGGGCTTTCAGTACGGGATAGATCCGACTATCAAAGTTAGAAATGATACCCATCTCGATGCCTTGCCCCTGCCAGTTGGTCAAGGCTGGTAAGACATCCTCATAAACGAACCAAGGATCGGCTCCAGCAAAATATGCGTAGAGTCTCTGGAAAAACTGCTCGAAATCTTGAAACTTTTGAATGGAGTCAGTTTGCGTAAAGGTTTGCACGGCGATCGCTTTCCACCACTGATATTCCTGTTTGGGAATCTCTGATGCTTCCACTTCTGGGAATGCCATTCTTGGAGCTGTGATAAAGCTCTGGATAAAGGCCTTGTTGATGTCTCTCGCTACAACTTCAACTTCAAACTCTGAGGCTATTTTTGCATAGGCTTCACCAACACTACCCCGCACACCAAACAATGTGCCTACAGCATCGAGGAAAATAATTTTGGGTTCAGATCTCATGGTTCCTTGGGTGGATAATGGCTTACCAAAGCCCTACCACAGTAAATGTATAGATATCGTTTTTACAGACATCGACATCAAAGTCTTCGACTGTGCTGCCATTGCTAAATGTTGCCCTGATATCGCGGCGGCATTCACTGCGCCCTTCAGATACCTTGATGCTTCTCTCTTGTCCATCTAGCAAGTCTTTATCGAGAAGATTGAAGTTCCATCTGCGTGTTTTGGCAGGGGATACTTGTAACGATGTTAAAGTGGAACCCGTACGATTTATAAATAAGATACTGATGCCTTTTTCTTCTTTGGCTTTAGTAGGAATATCCCGAAGTGGAGAAGAGAGCGGAGCAACAACATTTTGAGACAGGGCAAATTCTATTGGCAAAGCGACGATTGCTGAGCTCGCTAGGATACTAAGGATAACTTTGGATATCGATCTAACCACAATCTTTTACTCCTCTCACTGCTTTAACACGACGAAATGCTTTTATGTGCGACCACTGAATAATTCTCAAGTTTGAGCGATCTTGATGATACACTGCCTTAAAAAGCGATCGAATGCTTTACAAAGTCCTGTGTATTCTAGTAACGATTCTTTTTAGATTACATGCCGACGCTGCAACTACCCAAGCAAACAGAATTATAGTGCTTAAATGACTAGTGGAATCGACGCTTTCCCTGCTAGAATCACTCAGAGTTTTAGCCATGAATATAATCGTAAATCGTGGCAAGATTTGTTAGGGTACGTATTTAAAAGTTGGCAATCACATACTCACTTTTCGTGATTTTATGTCAGTGTAAGTGGTCAGGAGTGTACTATGAAACTATGGCTTGATTTGAGGCAATTATCCAACACAATACCATTGCTGTGTGTGTTAGGTTTCCCCACTTCTGTTTTAGCCCAATCAACAATAAAGCCATCCCTCAAGCCAACTAGTCAGCCCTCTGCCCAAGTTCCGCCTCAACCTTCGACTACCCCAGTTCCCCCCTTACCAGCAACGCCCTCAAATTTACTAGATTCTGCTGGCTTAAATGCACCCAGTCTCAATGTTGGTAGCCCTGTCGAGATTGAGAGTTATATTTTAGGTTCGGGAGATAGCCTTAAAATTGATATTTTTAATGTACCAGAACTGAGTGGCATTCAAGCGATCGCCCCTGATGGCACAATCAATATCTCCTTGGTTGGTGCTATCAAAGTTGAGGGTTTATCAATTGTTGAGGCGACCAATGTCTTACGGGCGAAACTTGCTCCCTATTTAGTCCGTAATATTGTCAATCTTTCCCTCGCTTCACCTCGTCCGGTTAACATCGCCCTAGTCGGAGAAGTCAATCGTCCAGGGACTTTGCAACTGGTATACACAGCAACAGGCGTGCAGGCTGCAACCCTTACTAGAGCACTCAATGCTGCCAGTGGCGTAACATCAAGGGCAGACATTAGCAATATTCAGGTATCTCGTTCTGAAGGCGGTGGTAGACGACGGCTAATCAAAATCAACTTGTTGGATCTTCTCCAAAGAGGTGATGTTAGCCAAGATATTAGAATTTTAGATGGTGATTCTATCCTCGTACCGAGAATTGCTGATGTAGCAGTTAGCCAGCCTAGAACCGTAGGGAATTCCTCTTTCTCTCCAGATACATTTTCGATCCAAGTCGTCTTAGCTGGAGAAGTCAATCGGGTTGGGGCTCAAACATTAACCTATTCGCGGAATGGTACGACACCGACAGGCTTAACTGGAGCCACAGGTCAAGCGGGACAAGCAGGAATTGGAGGTCCTACAACCATTAGCCGAGCCCTACAAGCGGCGGGTGGGATCACAGAAATTGCTGACATCCGCAATATTCAAGTATCTCGTTTAGATAGTAATGGTGGGCGATCGACCTTTACAGTCAATCTTTTAGAGTTGATTACCAAAGCTGACATCACCCAAGACGTTCAACTTGTGGATGGCGATACAATCACAGTACCTAAGTTAGCAAAGCTTAATCCGACTGAATACGGACTCATTGCTAAAGCGACTTTTTCACCCACCACAATCAACGTACAAATGGTAGGGGAATTAGTGCGTCCTGGACTCTTACAACTGAGACCCAACGCAAGATTTACTGAAGCAATTACCGCTGCTGGGGGAATCACCAACAATGGGGATTGGCGTGCAGTTGAGCTATATCACCTAAATCCTGATGGTACGGTAACGCGTAGAGACTTGACTGCCGATTTAAACTTGCCCCTTAATGAAGAATCAAACCCCGGACTGCGCGATCGCGATGTGATTGTGGTACGCCCATCCTTTGGCGCTGGAATTTTACAGTCTGTTACCAAGTTTCTTGGTGACATCGTTACCCCATTTGCTCTAATTAACAACTTGTTTAAATAACGAGGTTTCTCAGTGACATGGTTTCACCTTATGCTCTAGTAAATAACTTATTTAATAGCCTTTATGCGGATTTTAGTTACTGGTGGGGCAGGCTTTATTGGCTCTCACCTCATCGATCGCCTGATGGAAGCTGGGCATGAGGTTCTATGCCTTGACAATTTTTACACCGGTCGTAAAGCTAACGTGCTGAAGTGGGTCGGTCATCCCAGTTTTGAATTAATCCGCCACGACATTATCGAGCCGATTCGTTTAGAAGTCGATCAAATTTATCATTTGGCTTGCCCTGCTTCGCCCGTTCATTACCAGTCCAACCCTGTCAAAACCTTAAAGACAAATGTGTTAGGGACTATGAATATGTTGGGTTTGGCAAAGCGACTAAAGGCAAGATTTTTGCTAGCCTCTACTTCGGAAGTGTATGGCGATCCTGACGTGCATCCTCAATCTGAAGAGTATTGGGGAAATGTCAACTGTACGGGTATTCGTAGTTGTTATGACGAAGGGAAGCGAACTGCTGAAACTTTGGCCTTTGATTATCATCGCCAGAATGGGGTAGACATTCGAGTGGTTCGGATCTTTAACACCTATGGCGAGCGCATGCTAGAAAATGATGGTCGTGTGGTTAGCAATTTTATCGTGCAATCTCTACGAGGCATTCCCCTCACGGTTTATGGAGATGGTTCGCAGACCCGAAGTTTCTGCTATGTGTCCGATCTGGTAGAAGGAATTATCCGCTTGATGAATGGTGACTATATCGGACCTGTAAATTTGGGGAATCCAAGTGAGTACACAATTTTACAGTTAGCAAAAACAATTCAGCATATGGTTAATCCTGGCGCGGAAATTATCTTTAAGCCCTTGCCACAGGATGACCCGCGTCGTCGTCAACCTGACATCACGAGAGCGCGTCAATATCTCAATTGGGCTCCAAAGGTGGAGCTAGATGAGGGACTTACCAAAGCGATCGCTTACTTTCGCGACGAGCTTAAACAGAAACAGAAAACGAGCTAGTTCTTAGCTAATCCTAACTACTAATTATTTAACGTAACCAAAGTAATTACTATGCGTGTTTGTGTAATCGGGACTGGATATGTAGGCTTAGTTACCGGAGCCTGTCTTGCCTATATTGGGCATGATGTGATTTGTGTAGACAACAATGAAGCAAAAGTGAAGCTGATGAGTTCGGGGCAATCTCCGATTCACGAGCCTGGTTTACCAGAAGTCATGCAGTCAGCGATCGCGAAAGGCAAAATTACGTTTACCACAGACATTGCGGCTGGGGTTACCCATGGAGAAATTTTATTTATTGCGGTGGGTACACCTGCATTGCCTGATGGTCAGAGCGATACCCGCTATGTTGAGGCAGTTGCCCGCAGCATTGGCGAACATCTCCACGATGGCTATCGGGTAATTGTAAACAAATCTACCGTGCCGATTGGTTCTGGGGATTGGGTGCGCATGATCGTGATGGATGGCATGGCAGCGCAGGGTGGTTCCAGCAAAGCTGAGTTTGATGTCGTTAGCAATCCTGAGTTTTTACGTGAAGGAGTAGCAGTGTTTGACACGTTCAATCCCGATCGCATCGTGTTAGGTAGCAGTAGCGATCGCGCCCTCAAACTGATGCAAGAGCTTTACACCAATATCATCAACCGTGAGTTTGCCGAAGATAAAACCCTATCCCCTGTGCCCGTAGTGGTTACGGATATCAACTCGGCCGAGATGATCAAATATGCGGCGAATGCCTTTCTTGCAGTCAAAATTAGCTTTATTAATGAGGTTGCTAACGTCTGCGATCGCGTGGGTGCAGATGTGGTCGAGGTCGGTCGTGGCATTGGTCTGGATTCCCGCATCGGTCAGAAATTTCTCCAAGCGGGGATCGGTTGGGGTGGTTCTTGTTTTGGCAAAGATGTCTCGGCTTTGATTCACACAGCGGATGACTATGGGTACAACACAGAGTTACTCAATGCCTGCGTCAAAGTTAACCAACAGCAACGGGTGCTTGTGGTCGAAAAACTCCAGCAAGTGCTGAAAATTCTCAAGGGTAAAACCATTGGCTTACTGGGGCTAACGTTTAAACCCGACACCGATGATATGCGGGATGCACCCTCGATTACCCTGATCGATCAATTGAGCCGCTTGGGAGCAAAGGTCAAAGCCTACGATCCGATCGTGTCGCAATCTGGAATGCGGGATGGTTTCTCGAATGTAATTGTGGAAACCGATGCCGAACGCCTTGCCGATGGTTGTGATGCCCTCATCCTCGTTACCGATTGGAAGCAGTTTAAATCGCTCGATTACGCCAAGATGGTTCCCCTGATGGCAAATCCTGTAATTATTGATGCCCGCAATTTCCTCGATCGCGCATCGCTGGAAACCGCAGGGTTTAAGTATGTGGGAATGGGGAGATAATTAGATTATCGGTTATCGGTTTTCAGCAATAAAGTAATCCTGACTCAGTTGGAAACCGATTTCCTACTCTAAAAGTGCTTTTGCTTCCCACACTTCAAAATGGTTTTACTATGCTCCAAAGACTCTATGTCCATAATTTCAGATGCCTAGAGAATTTTGAACTAAATCTAAAAGATTTGCCATCTTCGCTTTTAATTGGCAAAAATGGCTCAGGCAAATCAACGATTGCTTTCGTATTAGAAGTATTACAAAGCATAGGTAGGGGCATTAATAGAGTTAGTCAACTTATACAGGCTAAAGACTTTAATAGTGGTAGGTCTGGTGTTCCAATTCGTTTTGAGATAGAGGTATTACTTAAAGCGCAATTATATAAGTACGTCCTTGCGTTAGAATTATCGCCAGAAAATTTCAAGGAAATTCGCGTATTTGAGGAAAAATTGCTAGTTATAGGAAATCCAATTTATTCTCGCGAAGCATCCCAAGTCAAACTTTATGGTAACAATATTCAATCTCAGATACCTCAAGATAATCGGGTTGATACTCTACTTCGCAACCGATTCCCATTAACTAGTCAATTGATGGCTTCTCAATTTCAAGTGGATTGGCATCTTGTCGCTCTTCCATTAATTCAGGCGCAATCAGAGACCGATCCGCTTTATATTTTCAAGAATTGGCTATCGAGCATGATCATTTTGGCTCCGATCCCAAGCTTGATGACTGGAGAATCTAGTGGTGAGACTTTGGAGCCAAAGCGGGATGGTTCAAATTTTGGTGAATGGTTCTCTGGATTACTTAGACGTTACCCTGCCGCCTATACGCGGATTGACAGATATCTGCGAGAAGTTATGCCTGATATTCAGGATATCCAGAATGAACCGATTGGCAAAAATGCAAAAAGCATGATTGTTCAATTTGAAGCAAATGATCAAACGTTGAGTCTTGATTTTAAAGATTTATCTGATGGAGAAAAATGCTTTTTCCTTTGTGCTGTAGTTCTAGCTGCAAACGAATACTATAGCCCCTTTTGCTTTTGGGATGAGCCTGATAATTATCTCTCCTTGTCCCAAGTAGGTTACTTTATCACATCCCTACGACGCTCATTTAAGAAGAGTGGGCAAATTTTGGTGACCTCGCATAATGAGGAGGCAATCAGAAAATTTTCTGATGAAAATACTTTTGTCCTTGATCGCAAAAGTCACTTAGAACCAACTTTAATCAGACCCTATAGCGAGATATCCATCGGAGGTGATCTTGTCGATACTTTGATTCGCGGCGATATCGAGCTATGAATAGGCATAAACGATACGTTATTGTGTTGCCAGAGGATCGTGCGGACGAACAAATTGCAAACGGATTTAGCAATCATCTAAACGTTATTGCCGATGCGATTAAGGTTGAGCGACCCGCAGGTGGTTGGACAAAAGTTTTAGCCAAGTTTTCTGAAGCTCTTGTCCCTGAAATGCAAAAATTTTCAAAATGTTTGATTGTTTTGCTGATTGATTTTGATCAGAATAAAAATCGATTGAGGTATATGCAGAGTCAGATTCCAGAGGATCTAAAAGAAAGGGTATTTATTTTAGGATCTTGGTCTAATCCAGAATCTCTCAAGAAGGATATGAAAAAGAGTTTTGAGGATATTGGAGAATCTCTGGCAAACGACTGTTCTGACAACACCAATCAATTATGGGGGCACGATTTACTCAAACACAATAAAGGCGAGATTGATCGGATGGTTTCATCTGTAAAGCCATTTTTGTTTAAACTGCAATAATCAATATTTTCGATTGCTAACTTAGTCGTGTCTAAAAGCTAACCTTCATGTCCAATCGCCTTAAAGCTCTTCTTTATTACATTACAGCGCGATTACTCCTAGCTCCTTTGATGCTATGGGTAATCGCCTCGTTGGTCTTTGTGCTGATGCGCGCTACTCCCGGCGATCCTGTGGATGCGGTTTTAGGAACGCGCGCCCCCGCAGAGGTAAAGATTGCCTTGAGAACGCAGCTAGGGCTATCTGGCTCTTGGGCTGAGCAATATTTTCATTACATGAATGACCTATTTCATCTCCATTTAGGTACATCCCTGAGTTCCAAGGGACAGACGGTTTGGCAGATTATTAAAAGCTTCTTTCCCGCGACGGCTGAGTTGGCAATCTATAGCATGGCGATCGCTCTAGCCGTAGGCATTACAGTTGGCGTTGTTGCTGCCCTCCGCCCCAACACAGTATGGGATGTAGGTGGACGGCTATTTGGCATCATTACCTACTCTTTACCGCTCTTTTGGATCGGGATGCTGTTGCAATTAATTTTCTCGGTACAATTGGGATGGTTGCCGATTGGGACGCGCTTTCCTGCTACGCTCAATCCCCCCACCCAGATTACGGGGCTTTACACCCTAGATGCTCTATTTGCTGGAGATAGCCAGCTATTTTTCACCAGTCTGCAATATTTGGTGCTGCCTGTCCTGAGTTTGGGCATCGTGATCAGTGGCATCTTTGAGCGCATTGTGCGGGTAAATCTTAAGCAAACCCTCCAGTCTGACTATGTGGAGGCAGCAAAGGCCAGAGGCATTACATCCAGTTCCATTCTGTTTAACCACGCCCTGAAAAACGCCTTGATTCCAGTGATCACGATTTTGGGTTTAACGTTTGCGGCTTTGCTCGGTGGAGCTGTTTTAACGGAAGTCACATTCTCATGGCCAGGCTTAGCCAATCGACTGTTTGAAGCGATCGTAGCCAGAGACTATCCCGTCGTTCAGGGTGTCGTTGTGTTTTTTGCTCTAATCGTAGTGATTATCAGCATTCTGGTTGACATTTTGAATGCTTGGGTCGATCCAAGAATTCGTTATTAGGTGCGAAAGATCGAAGGATGCTGCATTGGGGTTGAGAATGGAATAGATTTTGACATCCCAATAGTTGCCCTTATAGAATACATACTGGCGCAAAGTTCCTTCCAATTCCATTCCTACTTTTTGCAAAACCTGTGCCGAGGCGATATTCTCAATCTTACAGATTGCCTCAATGCGGTTGAGCATCATCACATGAAAGCCAAAAGAAATCACAGCTTTAACTGCTTCTGTCATATATCCTTGGTTCCAGTACTGCTTAGATAAAGCGTAACCTAGTTCAGCACGGGTATGATTATGATTCCAGTTAAATAATCCACAGGTTCCAATCAATTTTCGGTCTTGGTTATGAACGATTCCCCAATCCATTCCTGTTGCGGTTGTGTAACTCTGTAAAACAACACTTAGAAATCTTTCTGTGTCAGCGATCGCTTCATGGGTAGACCAAGTAACATATCTGCTGACATCAGGATCTTGGGCATAGGCAAAGATAGCCTCTGCATCCCCTAAGGTCATTTTTCTGAGCGTTAGGCGCTCTGTTTTTAGGGTTAAGAGTTGCTCTGGGATATCGGCTGTCATTCACTTTATCTCGATCAACCCAGAGGTTTTTGTTTTAATCTTTCTAAATCTCGTTTTACCTCAAAGCACAATTCGCGATTTTTAGGATCGGTATTCAGGGCTTTATTCAAATAGATTTCTGCCTCGCGCAGTTTACCCGCAATAATCAGTTCGCTACCCCAGCGGTAATAGGTAACTGCTTGCCAGTGCAAAACTTCGGGTGATTTAGGATAGCGTTCTCGCATTCCTTCGACCACAGCGATCGCTACGACATATTTTTTTTGCTTGAGCAACTCTTGAACGCGCCGCAGCATATCGAGCTTGAGTTTTAGCTCTGGATCTGTACTCAGAGGATCTTGGCTTGTACGCACATCACGCACATCTATCTTGATTTTGTTGAAGCGATCGGTAGAAGGCTGTGGCGCTTTTTGAGGCGGCTTTTGTGGGGCTGGGGATGGGGTAGGTGTAGGCGGTCTTTGAACTTTTGTCGTCGCAGGCGGAGCTACATCTTGCTTGGGTCGAATACCAGCATCGACCTCTTTTAAAACTTGGTATGCCTCTTGCACGCGCCGAAATTTATCCGCAGCCGTAGGATCGTCTTGATTGATATCGGGGTGATACTTACGCGCTAGACGGCGATAAGCCATCTTAATATCGTCCATCGTTGCATTACGTGGTACGCCGAGTAGTCGATAGCATTCAGATACATGCATCCCAGTCAAGAGTTTGGAGGTCTCAGATAATCAGATTAATATACTGACTATCTATCAGGTATTCAACCATTATTAGGCTTTTTACGAATCGTATACTTACCATTTTTTGTGATTGGCGATCCCTGATTTGCCTCAACGAGCTTAATATATTTGTCCATTGCTTCCTCTTTGGTGGGTAATTCAGCAATTACATGGACTTTACGAATCGGAGCCATGTCTAGTACGACTTGAAACATAAATATCTCGTTTTGGTAACTTTCTTTACTAGCTTAAGCCTTGTTTGTAGAGTTTATATAACGCAACTTAACAAATTTTCTAAAAACTTTGTAACCCAATTCTGACGTGAGTCTTTAGCTTGGTTCTTACCGATCGCAGCCTACCTTTACCTTGTCTAGTGCTTAGAGGATTGGGAAGGTGTCTTCCTTTTTCAACCAATCTGAGCCAGACCCATTATATTTTCGCTTTTATTGTATAAATAATTTATTGCCAATTTATATTTTATTTGCAATTGCGTGGGTATCAGCGATCTAGCTTACTGCTAAGATCGGTTAAATACAACTTTTGGTTATTTACATGCCCAGTGTCAAAATTCAGGGTGCAGAGCATAGCTATATGCTCACGCCCAGAACCAATGCACCTTACACGATCGCATTTTTGCATGGTTGGCTACTAAGCCAAGCCTACTGGCAGCCATTGGTTGAGCAACTTCAGCCCCATTATCAGTGTCTGACCTACGATTTGCGGGGGTTTGGTCAGTCACAACTCGGCGATCGCAATGAATATTCACCTGCCAGCTACGCGCAGGATCTGCTAGAAATGCTCGATATTTTGGGCATTCAAAATGTTTGGTTAGTGGGGCATTCTCTCGGTGGCATTATTGCCCTATGGTCGGCACGGATGTTGGGCGATCGCGTCTTGGGGGTGATTTGCCTCAATGCTGGGGGTGGGATTTACATCAAAGAAGAATTTGAAAAGTTTCGGCAAGCGGGCAGGGTCATTCTTAAATTTCGTCCGTTATGGCTTCAACATATTCCCTTTGTCGATCGCCAATTTGCCAAAGACAGTGTCAAGTCTTCGCTCGATCGACAGTGGGGCAAGCAAAGAGCCTTAGATTTTGTCGCAGCGAAATATGAAGCTGCTCAAGGCACGTTACTTGACTCAACCAGTGCCGAAGAAGTGCACCGACTGCCCCAAGTGGTAGCCAATCTAAAACAGCCTGCTTATTTCATTGCTGGCAGCGATGACCAAATTATGGAACCTAAATACGTGCGCCATCTTGCAAGTTTTCACGCTTCATTTAACGGTTGTGGGGACAATGTATTTGAGCTGCCCGATTGCGGACATATGCTCATGCTCGAGCAAACCGAACAGATAACTGAGATTTTGCGAGATCTGTTGATCTACAATCGAGTTGAACAAGTTATTAAATAAGATGAATGTAGCGATCGGCGATCGGCTTTTACAGATCCTTAATTTTTAAGGTTATGGCTCGCTGACGATTTGCCCATCGACAAGTAATAAAATTTATGAATATTAAAGAATTTTTCCAACATCGCGCGGGAGCTTGGAGTTCTCAACGGACGAGTCATAATCCTTTTATTCAAAAATCAGAAAGCAGTAATTCTGTGATTCAAATTGCCTTGGCAGAGGCAACCGATCCGCAAATTACAGCGCTTTGCCAACAGTACAATTTCATCGCCGAACAAGTATTCTGCGCAGCAAAAATCAATTGGGATCGCCCGATCGATCGCACAAAAGGATCGAGCATTCTCGTGGCGATCGCCGATCGAGATGACGTTCAACAAGGGAAACTACTCAGCCAACATAGTGGTGAGAAATCTCCAGTCCTAGGTCGCTACACGATGGAAAAGGATGATGTGCTCAGATTAGTAAACGAGCATGATGGGCTATTCGCGGAAGAAAAACTATGGTTCCCCCGTCCCAACATCTGTATGAGGACTAGCGTCACAATTGGGACATCAAAGGTTTCTTCTTTTTGTACCGAGATTCGCAAAGCCGAACCAGCAAAATCGCCTTAGGTATATCGATATAAAATGAGGTAATGAGTTGTAGATGTTAACTCTTTTGAGAATTCTATTACTGACCACTGAAAACCAATAACCGACAACCATTCACCTACAAACTCATGGCAATCCCAAAATTAACCAACGATCAGATTTCGGCTGGCATGGCTCAGTTGGCGGGCTGGGCAGTCATCGATGGCAAACTGCACAAGGCATTTAAGTTTAAGGACTTTGTTGAAGCTTTTGGCTTTATGACGAAGGTGGCGATCGCCGCAGAAAAGATGGATCACCATCCAGAGCTTTATAACGTCTACAACAATGTCAAGATTGACCTCGTTACCCATGATGCAGGTGGAATTAGCGCCCTCGATCTTGAGTTAGCCCAAAAGATTGATGGTTTATAATTCTTAGGGATTGCCAAAAATCTCACAGGGATCGAATGCTTGTGCATTAGGTCTGAGCTTCTCGTTCGGGCTTTTCGTTCGGGCTTTGATGCTGAACTATTTATTGATGGCGATTGTGCAAGTCCTTAGGTATGGGTATGCTAGTGTCAACGCAGGCTTCTTTGAAGGCTGTAAGACTTGAACTGAACTTCAAATAAAGCTTAGGAGTCTATGGATAGGCAGCAAAAGGTACAGCAACTGGTCGATAACCTAGCGCGCGCGATCGTTGGGAAAGAAGAGGCGATTCAACTGATTTTGGTGGGCTTGTTGTCAGGCGGTCACGTTCTCTTAGAAGATGTGCCTGGGGTGGGTAAAACCCTTCTCGCCAAGTCACTTGCCGCTTCAATCTCTGGGAAATTTCAACGGGTGCAATGTACGCCAGACCTATTGCCCACAGATATCACAGGCACGAATATTTGGAATCCTCAGTCGGGCGCATTTCAGTTTTTACCAGGCCCCGTGTTTGCCAATGTGCTCTTGGCGGATGAAATCAATCGGGCTACCCCTCGCACCCAGTCAGCTTTGCTAGAAGTGATGGAAGAAACCCAAGTCACGGTCGATGGCGTCTCGCGTCAAGTGCCTACGCCATTCTTTGCGATCGCGACGCAAAATCCGATTGAATATCAGGGCACATTTCCTCTACCCGAAGCCCAACTCGATCGGTTTGCACTCTCGTTTAGCTTGGGGTATCCCAGCGAAGCCGAAGAACTACAGATGTTAAATCGCAACCAAACGGGGGAAATCGGTTCTGCAAAATTAGAAGCCTGCATTACGCCTGAAGAAGTGATCGAACTTCGCCATCATGCCGCTCAAATTTCAGTCAATGAGAAGACCAATCAATACATTATTGATATCGTACGTGCCACGCGCAACGATAGCGAAATCACCCTCGGATCGAGTCCTAGAGGCGCGGTTGCGCTTCAGAGATCCGCACAGAGCTTGGCTTACTTGCGCTTGATGCTAGATCCCAGCCGCAAATCTGACTATGTTATTCCCGATGATGTCAAGTTCCTTGCTCCCTATGTCTTGAGCCATCGCATTATTGTGGCAGGTCGGCGTAAATCAAAAGGCATTATCGAACGATTGCTTCAGACGATTCCCATTCCCTAAGCCTATGAAAGCTAGACTCAAAAAGCGAATTCAAGACCTCAGCGATCGCTCTCCTAAGCCCTTGCGCATTGCGCGAAAACAGGATGGCAAACTGAACATCGAGGGACTCGGGGTTTGGCATTCCTTTTGGCGCGATCCCTATCATCTCCTCCTGACGATTCCATGGTTGCATTTCTCTCTTCTGATTTCACTTACCTATGTTGTCTTAAATTCCCTGTTTGCCTTGCTCTATCTCGCAGGTGGAGATTGTTTGAATGGGGCGCGTGCAGGGTCGTTTGAGGATGCTTTTTTCTTTAGCGTGCAGACCTTAGCTTCAATTGGTTATGGGGCGATTACGCCAAAGACAACCTATGCCAACGCGATCGTCACCCTAGAGGCACTTGCCAGTTTGTTGGCGATCGCTGTGATGACCGGACTTGCCTTTGCACGATTTACCAAGCCCACTGCCCGAGTCGTTTTTAGTAAATTTGCTGTCATTGCCCCTGTCAATGGTGTGCCTACCCTAATGTTTCGGATGGCGAACCAAAGACGCAATCAAATTTATGAAGCCCAATTGCGACTATATCTGATGCGAGATGAGGTTACGAGCGAAGGGCAGTATTTCTACCGCATTTACGATCTAAAACTATCACGGGAGCGATCGCCTAACTTTGTACTGAGTTGGACAGCCATGCATCCCATCGATGAAACCAGTCCTCTCTATGGAGCCAGTCCTGAATCCTTGATCGAAAAACACGCTCAACTGGTTATCTCCTTTAGTGGTATTGATGATACGGTTTCATACACGATGAATGTTCGCCACTCCTATGGTGCTAGAGAAATTCTCTGCAACCATCAATTTGTGGATATCATTCACACCTCTGAAAATGGCGATCGTTACTACAACCACAAACTATTTCACCATGTGGTTCCGCTTGCTGAAGAGCATATTCACGCACCCGAAATTTCAAGTTCGCATTAAAAATAGGCTTTTCCCTCAGTCAAAATTGCTGTTTAGCGCCAGTTGATATGACATTTTTCCATATACCAAAGCTTTGGCAATTGCCTGAATCGTCGGTTACGCCCGAACATGTGTTTCTGAAACGCAGAAGATTTCTCCAAACCTTACTGGGGGTAGGACTTGCCAGCGCATCGCTGACGGAATTAGGATGTCAATCTCAAAGCAATGCCAAAGATCCCTTTGCAGGAATTAAGCCTTTAACCAGCAGGCCGAACAGGGCTTTTACTGTCAGCGATCGCCCCCTGACCAACGAACGACTCGCAGCAACCTACAATAATTTCTACGAATTTGGCGGTTCCAAATCCACTTGGCAAAATGCCCAAGCACTGCCGATCGATAACTGGAAAGTCAATGTTACGGGTTTGGTGAAGCAGCCGCGCACCTACGATCTTGACGACCTGCTCAAGCGATTTCCTTTAGAAGAGCGAATTTATCGCTTTCGTTGCGTTGAGGCTTGGGCAATGGTTGTGCCTTGGTTAGGTTTTCCGATGAACGCATTGCTGCGAGAAGTCGAACCTACGGCAAGCGCCAAATTTGTCCGTTTTACTTCCTATTTCGATCCCCAAGTAACGCCAGGACCGAGTTTCCCCCCTGCAAGGTTTTTACCCTTCCCTTATTTTGAAGGATTGCGGATTGAGGAGATGGCAAACGATCTCGCCTTTTTTGCTGTGGGGATTTACGGTCATACCCTTCCCAAACAACATGGTGCGCCCATACGTGCTGTCTTACCTTGGAAGTATGGCTTTAAGGGAGCAAAGTCAATCGTCAAAATCGAGTTTGTAGCGCAGCAACCTGATACCTTTTGGAATACAATTAGACCTGGGGAATATAAATTTGAAGCCAATGTCGATCCCAAGGTTTCTCATCCCCGCTGGACGCAAGAAAGAGAACGCCTGATTGCCAACGGTGCAGATTTTAACTGGGTAGAAATTCCAACCCTAAAATACAATGGCTATGAGTCCTACATCGCACACCTTTATTGAGGTCAGTTTGGGATAAGAGAACCTGACCCGAATTCACGTTTTATTAGGTATCGATCTGAGCGAACTCCCTAACCTGAATTATTCATCAGGGAGAGAAAGTAGAGAGAAAAAAGAGCCTAAAACCAATTAGGATAGGGCTCCTCAGAATATTAGTGCCAATATTTTCTTATGGCAGAGTGTTTTTTAGAACCAGAGTTCAATTTTTATCAAGAAAAATGATTAGAAGTAAAGTTTTCCGAGCAACAACTGAGGACAGATGGAGGGATACTGCTATAGCAATCGCCACAACTGTCAGGACTCCATCTTTAAGATATTTTCCATAGCATCACGTAAAGAATCAAACTCACCGAGACAGTGACGAATGCGACTTTTGAGCCACGACCAGCATTTCTCAATCTTATTCAAGTCAGGAGAATAAGGAGGCAAATACAACACCTTGCAACCCGCCTGCTCGATTAACTGTTCAATCCGCCCACCTTTGTGAAAAGTGGCATTGTCAATGACCAACCGTTGCCCGATTACCAGAGTGGAAATCAAGCAGGTTTCAATCCAAGTTTCAAAGATGGTTCGATTACAAGCGCCTTCAATAGTAAAAGGAGCGATTAACTGATGATTGCAATAAGTGGCAATCCTATTGACTTGTCCTTCTCGCCTCCCTGATTTGAGGGCATGAAACCTTTCCCCTTGCTTATTCCAACCATAGGCATAATCATCTCGGTTATCTATGCCTGCTTCGTCTGCATAAACGATGTTGTTAGGGGCTATAGGGGCACTCCAAAAATGCTTGACGTTTTGTTTCATCCCGTTCTTGGTATCCATAAGTTTTTTTTACGGGTAAACCCTATTTTTCGCAAAGCACGCGAAATTGTGCGGGCACTGATTTCACCTTCCCATAATTCAGCCATCTGCTCTTGGGTCTTGTCGCCATGTTTACTTACAAATTCGCGAAACTTATCCCAGTCCGTGATTCTGTAGGATCTTGGCGATTGCTATATGTCGTGCAAAGATTGCTACGGATTGCCAGTCTTGGGCTGGACGATATTGGTTGAGATAGAGAAATATTTCGGCTAAAAACTCGGAATAAAAGTCTTCTTTGGGCTGAAATTGGACTTCTGCTAAAAAGATTGGTTTGTCATGGCTGGAGGGCATGAAAATACCGTCAAACCGAAATGCTTTCTCTTTGATTTCGACGGAGCTGAATTGATAGCCTTCTGCTTCTGATATCGGGCGCTCGAGTAGCTCAAAAAGAAGCGAATGGAAGGTTTGAAAGAGTTGGTAAAAGAGGGTGTCCGTTTTCATGAGGGCTAAGCATAGCATGATGCTTGAGCTACATAAAGATGCTGAGTGTGGGCATTACTGCTCTACTTCAAAAGCCAAATGCATTCCGAGGCTCGTTGGAGTAAATAATCCAGAGAGCCTTCGTATCTCGTATTACCTTCTGTTAGAAGTTTCTCATAATGCTCGATCGCATAGTCAGCCGCAGTCAAACCTTTAGAATCTTTTCTGGTTAAATCTGCACCTGCGGATAGAAGTGTTTGCATACACTCAAGCTCTCCTTCCATTGCAGCAAGCATTAATGGGGTTATTCCATTATGAGTCAATGCATTTGGATCGGCTCCATGTTTTAACAAGGTTTTGAGCGCGGTCAGATATCCCCCATCTCCAAAAACGGCTTCATGAATTGGAGTCCAACTCATATCATCACGAACATTAATGTCGATTTTAGCTACTAGAAGTCTTTCAATAATCCGAATTTCTGTCTGCCAAGGTTGCCAGTCTGAAAGAAAAGGTCGATCTGTACTCCAGCAAACTGCATGAAGTGGAGAGGAACCTTGATGGCTTTTTGCATGGGGATTTGCACCATGCTCTAGGAGACAGTTAATCGCAGCCTCATTACCGCTAAAAGCAGCATCCCAAAGACGAGTATTGCCGCGATCGTCTTTTTTCTCAATATCTAGTCCTGCATGAATAAGATAGGCAACTATCTTTGAAAATTCTTCAAAATCCGAATCCTCATGGTTATTATGTAGAATGCAATCCAGAGCGTCAAACCTCATATCATCAAGTTCATATTTTGCATAAAGATCGATTCCTCCATCAAGAAGGGTTTGAGCAACATCAACATTCTTGGCATACATTAATGCTGTACTTTTTCGGGTATCTCTTGTGTTAACTTCAGCTCCAGCTTGCAAAAGTAACCTTACACATTCAGCAGAACCTGACTTTGCAGCACAAAACAGCGGGATTTGGGATGACGAAACATTAGCTTCATTTTCCGAAATAACTGGGTTAGCTGATGCGTGAGCGTTTAGTAACAGAGCAACACAGTTAGAATCACCTAATGTACAAGCTTCGGTTAAAAGCGTACTGTCGTTCCATGCTGTTTCCATCGGGTCTATACCTAGGCTTAAAAGGTATTGAAGCCGATCGCTGCGATCGGCTTTCGTGCGTTGTTCGGGATCTTTCCACCAAGATGGATTTAACATTGCGTAGCGAGCGGCTGTGACTTCGGCTTTGGACTTGATATAAGGATTTGCGCCATGTTCGATTAGCCAACGCAAGGTGTCAACTGTAGCACCTGCGGTAGACCAAGCTGCCAACATTAAGGGAGTCAGTCGATGGAAAAATGGATACTCATCTAGTGAAAGACTTATTGTGGAATTTATGTCTGCACCTAGCTCAAGCAGATAACTAAGCCCCTCTGTGTCTCCAAAAAATGCTGAGCGATGGAGGGGCGAATCCAAATTGAAGTAATGAGTTTTCATATCATATTAGGGTTGCAAGCTCGTGAATATAATGGTTACAGCAAGTTACTCCGCCCCAACGCAAAAAAACCTGCAACTATTTTTCAAGATGGTTGTCTGAAGGGATCAACAGGAAACACTGGAAATGAAGGGAAATCAATCTGAGGCCATTTAAACTCAAATCGAGGTCTCTGTGGCGGTGGCATCAAAACTGGCGCATCTTCTGGTTTACACATAACGGGAGGATTTGGGGGAGGTGTTGGTGGTTTGTCTTTAGGTTTTCTTCCAGGTGGGCAAAATTCGTTTGCTCTTTCAATACATATTTGTCTCAGACCTTTTTCTTTTACAACTCTTACTCGATGAGTTCCTGCTCTTTCAGCTCTTTCTCCTCCACCGATAAGAGATAACGCAATATCCCCTTCACGAAAATATATTGAATCTAATACTCTCTCAAGAGCATTTAATATCTCATCACAGTTTACTGAAGATTCGCATATATCAGTTAAACGATTAAATTCTCCTTCATGTATCCCTTGACCTAAACCGAATGGATCAGTTCCATTCGTCGCACTATTCCCAACATACCTATAAAGATTTACATCACCGCCTGCAAAACTAATAGGGTCTTCTGAAATAAACCTACCAACCGCAGAATCGTAATACCTCGCACGATAATAATAAAGTCCAGTCTCCGTATCAAACTCGCGCCCCGTAAAGCCAAACCGCGACTTCACCGTGGGCGCACTCTGAGCCGTGACATTGCCAAAACTATCGTACTTGATGTGCTTTTGTACCACACCCGCACTACTCACCAAATCCCTCACCGTACCCAAATAATCAGAAAGCGTCCAGTTTACCTGACTACTTGCCTCCACCGCCAGCACCTGATCCAGATTCGCACCATAGAGATATCTCTCTTTTAGCGTAGAACCCACAAACACCAGCATAATATGGTCGCGGTCATAAACATACCACTCCGTTGTTGTCACACCTGCACCTGCTCCATCAAGATCCACCGTCTTCCCTATCCGACGATCGAAAATATCGTACTTGTAAGCAACAGACCGAGTTAACACACCACCACTCGTTTTTGTATCCACATTTGTCAAACGATTCCGATAATCCCAAGTATAACTCGTGATTTCACCCGTCGAGATTCTCGTCCTTTGGGTGCGATTTCCCTCGTCATCATAGAGATAGGTAAACGTTCCATCCGATTGCAAACGATTATTCGCCGTTGTTACATACCCCGTGCGATTTCCCAACGCATCATAACTAAACGCCTCAGATGTTTGATAACTATGGGTCGCACTCTACCTGATTGTACTTTAGTAGTGGTATTTTACCAACACTTCTTCTCCTTTCAAGAATTTTGATAACGAATCAAAGCTATCAAGTTCCATTTCAGAATATGTAACCTCAGTGCCATGAGTAGGCCTATTCTCAGGATCTAAGCATTCAACAATTTTGCGAATACCTGCAAAAACAAATATGGCAGGGCGCTTTTCCCAGAGCGACTCATTTTCTTCACTGTCTTCATCTTCTTTTGCCCTAATTTTAGCTTTATCCCAAGCATCATCAGATGATGATGCTTCTATTAAGATCATATTTTCCCAAATCGGATACTTATCTTGTATTCCGTCTTTGAACTTCACATACATAATTGAATGAGCAATATACCAAGTCATAATAAGCTAGTAATTCTCTTCCCTTTTGTCCATGTTACGACATTTTAAGTATTTTTGGGCTTTTACAATATCTCTAATATATTGTTTATCTCGTAAATTTTTAGTTTTTTGCTGTTCATCATTAAGCCATTCTTTAAGTAGATCGCATGGATCTCTATCTTCTTCTCTTGCTTGGGCTTTTGCATCTCTCGTTACCCAACTCTCCCCTTTTTCAACTGCTGGAAACACATAAGGAATCTGACACAAATTATTGTTCGTTGAGAATATAATTGGTCTCCTTCGTTGTGGAACAGGGAAAGTGAGTATTCCACCACCAAACCCAGTTCCAGCAGTATTGGTAAATCCACTGACAGGTAGTGGTCTAACTTTATCACTCCCTTCACCCGCAGCACTAGGAAATCCAAGAAGTACTCCTGCAAATGCAAGCACAGGAGCCAATACACTAAGTTCGGCTCCCGTTGCTACAGTTCCTGCTGCTTTACCAAGAGTTGTGCCAAGCTGTAATACGTATGTCTGTAAACCAAAAGGATCAGTTCCATTCGTCGCACTATTCCCAACATATCTGTAAAGATTCGCATCACCACCCGCAAAACCAATCCTATCCTCGCTAATAAACCTACCAACCGCAGAGTCGTAATAGCGAGAGCGATAATAATAAAGCCCAGTCTCAGAGTCAAACTCCCGACCCGTAAAGCCAAACCGCGACTTCACCGTGGGCGCACTTTGAGCCGTGACATTGCCAAAACTATCGTACTTGATGTGCTTTTGCACCACACCCGCACTACTCACCAAATCCCTCACCGTACCCAAATAATCAGAAAGCGTCCAGTTTACCTGACTACTTGCCTCCACCGCCAGCACCTGATCCAGATTCGCACCATAGAGATATCTCTCTTTTAGCGTAGAACCCACAAACACCAGCATAATATGGTCGCGGTCATAAACATACCGCTCCGTTGTTGCCACACCAGTACCCGCACCATCAAGATCAACTGTCTTCCCTATTCGACGATGTAGGTTTTGATTTTATATATTGCTACGGTTAACTGCCGAACTAAAGTAATTTATGAAATCCCTCAACTGATTGGCTTTAAAGCAAAGAATGTTTCCCCGACCTTATTGCTAATGTCATTTAAGCGCGTTTGGAAGTGATCGAGGCATTCATGCAAACCTGATTGAATGATTTCCTCAATCGTGATGTAGTCTAATTCTGCTCTCAACTGTCCCAGCGATCGCTCTAGGGGGTTCGTCCAAATTCCTGGAGGTGTTCCATTAATCATGTAAACAGAACGTTCTGCCTGCAGGACGCAAAACTGAACAGAACGGGGGAATTCTCGTTCTAACAGTAAAAACTCGGCAACTTGGTGCGGTGTAATTCGATGCAATCCTCGCTTGCGATACATCTCATAGGCACTGGCAGACTTGAGCAATGCCATCCATTCAATTTCGTCAATGGTTGTGCCAACATGGGTAACCGAAGGCAAAAGGATAAAGTATTTCACATCCAAAATGCGAGAAGTTTTGTCTGCTCGTTCTAAAAATCTTCCCACTTGACCAAAATGCCAACCTTCATTGTGGGTCATCGTCGCATCCATCACCCCAGCAAATAGATGACTAGATAACTTCACTTTATTAAAAAACTCATGTAACCCAGACAACGGCTGACCGGGAGAAGCATCCTTAACGAATAGATAGAAGTCATTGACCTGTTCCCACATCTCTGAGGAGATAATCTCCCGCACCGATCGCGCATTTTCTCTAGCAGCTTGCAGGCAGGAAAGAATTGAATTAGGATATTCGCGATCGAAGCTAAGAAATTGAATCACATTCTCTGAGGTTGAGGAACCATATTTCTCTTTGAACAGAGATAAATCCCCTGTAGTCATCACGAGAGGTTCCCATTGCTGCGGTACGGTGGAAGGTAAATCTAACATTAACTGTAGATTGACATCGACAAATCTCGCTACGTTCTCTGCCCGTTCGATATAGCGGTTTAGCCAGTAAATTGAGTCAGCAACTCGACTAAGCATATTGCGGTTTAATAGTAATGAGGCTCTTGCATAATAGTTTTAACCTAATTGTCAAAAATTCACAAATCGCGATCGCTTTTAACCATTTATGTCATTGCCAAAAGACACGCCAAGTGACGATCTAGATCACAAATCCCTAATATTTTTTAACCTTATATTGACTATAGAAATAAGTCGATACATTGATTCAGTGAGGTTTTTATGGTGCGGAAATTTTGTGGTTCTCTGGCGATCGCAGCGACTGTCGTACTCCCCCTAGTCTTAAGTGGTGGGATGGATGCTTATGCGCAAAATAGTTTTGGGGCGATCGCACGCTCTCGATCTACGCAAGACAAAGGCTATGCATGGAACTATAGCTCTCGTGCTGCTGCTGAGCGCAGTGCCATATCTCAGTGCGAAAGTCTTTCTGGTGCAGGAGATTGCAGAATATTAATCTGGGTGCGTAATGCCTGTATGTCAATTTCGGAAGCCTCAAATGGAGCCGCAGGAACGGCTTGGTCAGCCAATGCAGGTGCTGCAGAAGAAAAAGCAGATGAGGTATGTAGAGATTATGGAGGCAGAAATTGCAGCACCGTTCGCACAATTTGCACACCAGATTAATCACACCTAATCTTGATGTGTATAAATCTGGGTTCGAGCTTTCATAAGAACAAAAGTTAAGTTAAGTAACTTTTTACGCAATCGTTAAGATTTGAAATTTACATCTGTAGTACTTCCTTTAAATGCACTCCCCCGTCTGCAAGCGGATGGGGGAGTGCATTTCTATAGAAAGAGGTAAACCTTTGCCTAGAACCACTTCTTTCCGCCTCTTGATTTTGCAATCTAATTTCCACAATCAAGTTGTTATAAAATAAAAAAAGCACCGAATCGCTAGTTGAGCGAAAAGGTTTAGGCTTGCCACTTCACCCAGAAGTTAAATTTATGAAAACCTTAATTTTAGGGATAACCAGCTTGGCGATCGCGAACATATTCGCCATCCCAGCTTACGCAGATCTGTCTATTGGCACGAGTTTTAGCAGCGGTAATACTAGGGTGATTATTCAATACGGCACTCCTAGTCAATATGGTTCTTACGATCCTTACGATCGATATTCGCGCCATCATTCTCACCACCGCGAAAACTACTATCAGAATGTCGTGCCGATCTACAGGCAACCCAACTATTCCTATCATCAAATACCAAATCCTTATAGCCTGCCCACGAATACAAATCTTTATAACCGATCGATCGTTGAAACCCAAGTTTCTCCATCTCCAAGATCGGTTTATATCTATGAGGGTAACCCTAACTCCTATCACAGACATCATCGGTATTACTCGCATTAATGCGTTGTTGCAAAACCAGAATTTCTTAATTCTACTGGGCTTAAACCGTAGATTCAAAAACAAAGTGGCTTGAGTAAATTTAACTCAAGCCACTTTGTTGTTTAAAAGAGTAGTTTGCTAAAAGCCAAATGCAGGCGATTAGTAATCGAAGTCACCGCCGCCCATACCGCCGCCACCAGCAGGAGCAGCTTCTTTTTCAGGCTTATCGACAACGATACATTCTGTAGTGAGAATCATGCCAGCGATCGATGCTGCATTTTGCAAAGCAGAACGAGTAACCTTGGCAGGGTCGACGATACCTGCAACAAACATATCTTCAAATTCACTGGTCATTGCATTAAAGCCAGTATTGAATTCTAGTTCTTTGACACGCTCTGCAATTACAGCACCATTGTGACCGGCATTTTCAGCAATTCGCTTGACAGGAGCCAAAAGTGCCTTCGACACAATCAGCGCACCCGTGAGTTCTTCACCGGTGAGGTTGCCCTTTGCCCATGTTTCCAATTCAGGAGCCAAGTGAGCGTAGGTCGTCCCACCACCAGGAACGATGCCTTCTTCAACCGCAGCTTTGGTTGCGTTAATCGCATCTTCCAGACGGAATTTACGATCCTTCATTTCGGTTTCAGTCGCAGCACCAACTTTAATTACAGCTACACCACCCGATAGTTTTGCCAAGCGTTCTTGTAGCTTCTCTTTATCAAACGAAGAATCGCTTTCTTCAATTTGACGGCGAATTTGTTCGCAACGAGATTTGACTGCGACTTCATTACCTTCGGCAACAATCGTAGTGCTGTCTTTGGTAACGGTGATCCGACGGGCACGACCCAATGAGTCAAGCTTGACTGTATCAAGACGGAGTCCAGCATCTTCGGTAATCACTTGACCACCTGTCAAGACAGCTAGATCTTCTAGCATGGCTTTGCGGCGATCGCCAAATCCAGGAGCCTTGATCGCACAAACGTTCAACACGCCGCGCAGACGGTTCACGACTAGGGTAGCAAGTGCTTCCTTTTCAATGTCTTCGGCAATGATCAAGAGCGGACGACCAGCACGAGCAACTTGCTCTAGAACTGGTACGAGGTCTTGAACCATACCGATTTTCTTATCGGTGATCAAGATGGCAGGATCTTCAAGGGAAGCTTCCATGCGTTCGCTATCGGTAACGAAGTAAGGAGAGATATAGCCCTTATCAAAGCGCATCCCTTCGGTGATTTCTAGTTCAGTCGTCATCGACTTGCCTTCTTCGAGCGAGATTACGCCTTCTTTGCCAACTTTGTCCATGGCTTCGGCGATCATCTTACCAACTTGCTCGTCGTTACCAGCAGAGATCGTACCGACTTGAGCGATCGCGTTAGAAGACTCTACAGGGCGAGCATGAGCAGCAATCTTGTCTACAAGGAAACTAGATGCCTTATCAATACCGCGCTTGAGAGCGATCGAATTTGCGCCAGCGGCAACGTTACGCATACCTTCTTTGACGATCGCGTGCGCTAAAACGGTTGCAGTGGTGGTTCCGTCGCCAGCAGCATCGTTGGTTTTAGAAGCGGCTTGACGAATTAGTGCCACGCCTGTGTTTTCAACGTGATCTTCTAATTCAATTTCCTTGGCAATGGTGACACCATCATTGATGATTTGAGGTGAACCAAACTTCTTTTCTAGAACGACATTTCTGCCTTTAGGTCCAAGAGTAACAGCTACAGCCTCAGTGAGGATATCCATGCCTCGTTCTAGGGCGCGGCGTGCATCTTCGTTATAAATGATTCTCTTTGCCATAGTTTTGATTGGTTGTTAAGTTGTGAGTTATCAGTTGTGAGTTATCAGTTATCTCAAGGCTGTTAGCAGTTAGCTATTAGCAGTTGGCTATTTCTTGGAAGCTAAGAGCTAATCGCTAAGAGCTAATTGCTTTTATTCGACGATCGCTAAGATATCTTTCTCAGCTAGCAATACATATTCATCTGTGCCGATCTTGATATCAGTACCTGCATACTTTGAATAGAGAACCTTGTCGCCGACCTTGACATCAAGAGCTTGACGAACGCCTTTATCGTCAAGTTTGCCAGGACCTACGGCTGAGATTTCTCCCACTTGTGGCTTTTCCTTTGCGGTATCAGGTAAAAAGATACCTCCTGCTGTTTTTTCTTCCTTTGCGCTGATTTTGATGAATACGCGATCGCCTAAAGGCTTTACAGTAGAGATGTTTAAAGACGTTGCTGCCATAGTTATCAACCTAATTCGTTAACATTTACATGCTCTTAAAAACCAGCAACATTGCGATCGCTTGAAGATTAACGAGTTGCTAATATTCAAAACAATCGATCTAGTAGCGGCTTAAGAGCTAAATTAGCACTCTTAACTGCTGACTGCTAATTTAGCGGAAACTGAATTACATATACGAGTGTGGTTTACCGAACTAGTGCAATACTTGCCCAAAAAAAGCTGCCAATGTCAAAATCATTTTGACTATAATGAGGAACTAGGAGTTGGAAACACAATTTATGATGCCTATTGTTGCTGCCACTCAAGCCCCTGATAAAGCAAGTCAGACGGTTTTGTCCGTTGTTAAAAAGCCTTACCCTAACTATAAAGTCATCGTTCTTGACGATGACTTTAATACGTTTGAGCATGTGATTAAGTGCCTGCTGAAATATATTCCTGCCATGACAGAGTCCTTGGCGTGGGAATTGACCAATCAGGTGCATTTTGAGGGGTTGGCGATCGTGTGGGTAGGGCCACAAGAACAAGCCGAACTTTATCACGCACAATTAAAACAAGCCGATCTAACGATGGCTCCACTTGAGCCTGCCTGATTGCTAACCTGCCTGATTACTAATAAGTACCTAAGACCCTTCTACCTTTTCCAAAAATCTACAGCCCTCACAGGGACCAAGGGGATTGACCGCACAACGCATAATTTCCGATCGCGCATTAAATCGGCAGGAAGCATCACCAACCACCCAACGCCCATCTACTAAGGTATTTTCCAAGGGTTTCTGGCTGGGTTGAACGTATACGACAATGTTAAATAGTGCGTAGCGGCCGTTTCTAAACTGATAGCGGTGGCGACGTTCCAAAACTGTGTAAGGCTTGCCCTCCAGCTCTAAATAATTTCCAGGTTGGGGCATCCAGTCTAGGTAGATCTTGCCCAAGCAGCGATCGGGATGAATCACCCAAACCTCTGTAGGCAAAGCAGATATTTGCATAGTACAGATTTTAAATATTAAACAATGTAAATCTGAATGAGTTCAGGCTCATAAGAATTCCTTTGAAGAATGAGAAGCATTAAAGCTAGTTTCACTTCACTACTTGTTGGACTAAGTGCGTTGTAGCAAGAATTACGGTTTACGATGTAGCATATAATTGTAACAATACTTAAACCTAAGAAAGCTAAGCAAATTACTTAGAGAGGAGCAGAATAATGGCGTTTGAACTTCCTGCATTGCCCTACGACTTGAATGCGCTTGAGTCATCAGGCATGTCAGCTAAGACCTTAGAGTTTCACTATGGCAAGCATCATAAAGCCTATGTAGATAACCTCAATAAACTCGTGCAAGATACCGATTTGGCTGGCAAATCTTTAGAAGAGGTCATTACAACCAGCTTTAAAGAAGGCAAGGCTGGCATCTTTAACAATGCTGCGCAGGTTTGGAATCACACTTTTTATTGGAATGGCATCAAGCCCAATGGTGGTGGTACACCCACAGGTGAGCTTGCTGCACTGATCGACGCAAGTTTTGGCAGTTTTGATAAATTCAAAGAAGAGTTTAAAAATGCTGGTGCTACTCAGTTTGGTAGTGGCTGGGCTTGGTTGGTAAAAGAAGGTGGCACGTTGAAAGTCACTAAAACTCCTAACGCTGAGAACCCTTTAGTTCATGCGGGACAAGTTCCTCTCTTGACTATGGATGTTTGGGAACATGCCTATTATCTAGACTTCCAAAATAGCCGCCCCAACTTTATGCAAAACTTTGTCGATCATCTGATTAATTGGGATGTGGTTGCCAAAAATTTAGCTGCTGCCTAAGTTTTCTATCATTACGCTTTAATAACAAAAAAGGGTGAACTGGTTCACCCTTTTTTGTTTGTTTGTAATTCAGCAATCAAACCTAAATTGATATGAGTTCGACAGTTCGATGTTTTACCTCTCCCCAACCCCTCTCCTCGCAGGAGAGTGGCTTGAAAACCCCATTTTTTTTTGCTCCTCCCTCGCCTTTTAGGCGAGGGAGGCTGGGAGGGAGAGGTTCATCGCATTCACGTTAAATTGATGAGAAGATCACCAATCCTAAGACACCAATGAAAATCACAAGGGCATAAAACTGCGCTTTGCCATTTTCAAAGTACTTCAGTCCTTCACCTGTAATTACAGTGACAAAGCCAGCGAGGTTGACAGCGCCATCGACAATTTTAGAGTCTACTTCTAAAACCTGACGTGCCAAGCGACGAGAGCCACTCACAAACAAGAATTCATAGAGTTCGTCAATGTACCATTTGTTTTTGGAAAACAGGTAAAGGGGTTGGATCGATTTAGCGATCGCATCGGCAGATATTTTCTTTTGCAAGTACATCAAAATCGCGAGCGAAATCCCAATCAAGCCAATTCCCACCGAGCTACCAGCCATGATCAAAAACTCAGGGGTTAAGCCTTCGACAGGCAAAGACTCGACAACTTCTTTGGGCGCATGAATGAATTGCTCAAAATAATTGCCAAAAGGCGTCCCAACCAAGCCCACTAACATCGATGGAATTGCCAAAGCCATTAAGGGGAAGGTCATAGATAGGGGTGACTCGTGGGGCTTGCTGGCATGATGAGCATCATGATCATGACTATCATGACTGGATCCATGGGAATCATGACTCGCTTGATCTGTGGTCTTAGCATTGAGCGCTTTAACCTCTGCCAATAGCTTTTTGTCCGTACCTTTAAACTCACCTTCAAAGGTATTGAAGTACATACGGAACATATAAAAAGCTGTAAGTCCTGCGGTCAAAAAGCCAATTAACCATAGCGCAGGATTTGCTCTAAAGGTCGATGCCAAAATTTCATCCTTTGACCAGAAACCCGCAAACGGGGGAATACCGCTAATTGCCAAAGTACCGATAAAGAATGTGATTGCAGTAATCGGCATGTACTTGCGTAACCCACCCATCACACGCATATCTTGAGCCAGATCGGGATCGTGTCCGACCACTGCTTCCATACCGTGAATCACAGAGCCAGAGCCCAAAAACATCATGGCTTTAAAATAGGCATGGGTCATCAGGTGAAATAAACCTGCACCGTATGCGCCAACGCCCATACCCATCACCATGTATCCCAACTGGGAAACGGTGGAATATGCCAAGCCCTTTTTGATGTCGTTTTGCGTAACGGCAATACTTGCCCCCAGAAATGCCGTGAAAGCGCCTGTCCAAGAAATGATATTCATCACAGCGGGCAGGTCTTCAAACACTGGGAACATGCGAGCGATCAAAAACACACCCGCAGCGACCATCGTGGCAGCATGGATCAGGGCTGAGATCGGGGTTGGACCTTCCATAGCATCAGGTAGCCAGACATGTAAGGGAAACTGGGCTGATTTCGCCGCAGGCCCCATAAATACAAGCACGGCGAATAAGGTAGCAAGAAAGACACTGATAGAACCAGATTCGACCAGTTCCGTCAGCCTTACACCCATTTCATTAAACTCAAACGTACCTGTTGCCCAGTACAGACCTAGCATACCGAGTAATAAGCCAAAGTCCCCTACGCGGTTGGTTACGAAGGCTTTTTGACAGGCATCTGCTGCCCCTTTACGGTCAAACCAAAAGCCAACTAGGAGGTAAGAACACATTCCCACCAATTCCCAGAAGACATAGACCTGTACCAAGTTAGGACTGACCACCAGCCCTAACATCGAAGAACTAAACAAGCTCAAATAGGCATAAAACCTTACATAGCTTGGGTCATGTGCCATGTAACCATCTGTATAAATCTGCACTAAGAAAGCAACAGTGGTTACAATCACCAGCATCAAAGCGGTGAGATGATCGATGACAAAGCCCATGTTGAGGTGAAAACTTCCCGCTTGCGCCCACTCAAATGTTGCGAGATAGGTTTCATGTCCTTGAATCTGGCTCCAAAGGAGATTGAAAGCAAGAAACATCGCTGCCCCAGTAGCAGAGACACTAAGAACAGCACAGGCTTGTCGTAGTTTATTGGTGGCTTTGTTAAATGTAATTAGCCCTAGCCCAATAATTAGAGCCGCTAAAAGCGGTAGCACTGGAACCATCCAGGCATATTGATATGCAAAGTCCATATTTTGGAGGGTTTAAGCTCTTGAGTATTTTTAGATTCGCTCCACAGGTTAGTTTACTATAGCGATCGCAAGGGCTACTGTAATGTGTGAGCATTACTACCTAAGATCGCTAAGATTTAAGATTTTTATCCAGTTTCAATACGGAGAAATCAACCAATTTTTTTCTTAATGAAATCTACAAGCTGTTGCATTTGCTTATGCTGATTTACAACTTGCTGCTCTAGGACTTTAACGCGCTTGTCTAGCGCTTCGATTTGCTTGAGGAGTTCTTGACTGGAATCTGAGGTAGCAGATTGTACTTGATGCGAAGAAACAGCAGCTACTGAAGTGTCTGGTGGGCGCTTTTGTCCAAGAGCCATTGCCTTTTTAATTGCTGCAATCAATACTTTTTGCTCAAACGGCTTTTCAATGAAAACAAGGTACTTATCTTCAAAGGGTTCAGGGATTTTGCTGGTCCATTCCTGTTTGCGACCCGACATTAGTAGTAGGGGAATTCGCTTTAATTCACGGTTTTGTTGCAAGTTCTCATAGACTTCAAAGCCATTCATTCGGGGTAGCAAGAAGTCCAGCATGATCATCCAAGGCTTTTCTTTTTGGATCATTTCTAGCCCCTTGACGCCATCAGCTGCTTCCAGTACTTCGAAATTGGCTGGCGGTAGCATATCTCGCAGCATGTTGCGAATTACTTTACTATCATCGATGACTAATATTTTGTGCGCTGCCACTGCTGATAACCCCTCAGTTGGTTCAATTGGTTCAATGCTTTACAAAGGCTAGGATGATTACTGTTTGTAAGAGTTACTTCAAACTGTATATAAAATTTTTAAGTGACGATTTTACACTTGTATTCGACGATTTCAAAGTTTTTGGTTTATTTTATTTATTTTTCACTTTTAGGAGCCGTCTGATTTTGCCAACAAATCTAGCGCAGAATTTGTAGATTGTCATCTAAAGGAACTCACCCAAATTTCTGAATAATCCCAAGTCTCTGAATAACCCTGAAATTATGAACGTATCTAGAGCGACGACTGAAGACCTGCGCCTACCAGATTGGTTACGCCCAAAACTTGGTAAAGCAAGTGAGATTTCTACAGTACAACAAATTATCAAACAAAGGGGTATTCATACCATTTGCGAAGAAGGTCGTTGCCCAAATCGGGCTGAGTGCTATGCCCAGAAGACAGCAACATTTCTGCTGATGGGGCCAACCTGTACGCGCAGTTGCGCATTCTGTCAGGTCGATAAAGGGCATCAACCCATGGCTCTCGACCCCCACGAACCTCAAAAAGTTGCAGAAGCCGTGGATCTATTGGGACTTAACTATGTCGTGCTGACCTCAGTAGCAAGAGACGATCTCAGCGATCAAGGGGCGGGATGCTTTGTAGAAACGATCTCTGCAATTCGCCAAATCAATCCTCAGACCAAAATTGAGGTGTTGACCCCAGATTTTCGGGGCGATCGCACCTGCATTAGTACCGTTGTTTCTGCATCTCCTGTTTGCTATAACCATAACGTTGAGACTGTGAGAAGGCTGCAAGGGGTGGTGCGGCGCGGGGCAAAGTACGAGCGATCGCTGTTGGTACTAGAGTTTGTCAAACAACTAGATCCTAAAATTACGACCAAATCAGGATTAATGGTGGGGCATGGCGAAACGGAATCGGAAATTGTAGAAACCCTGCAAGATCTCTATGCAATTGGCTGCACATCCCTCACGATTGGGCAGTATCTCAGACCCTCGTTAGAACATTTACCTGTAAAGAAATACTGGACTCCCTCTGAGTTCGATCGCTTGGGTGATATTGCTAAGCAGATCGGGTTTACACACGTGCGATCGGGCGCACTCGTGCGAAGTTCTTATCATGCCAGTGAGGCAATTTGAATTATTATGAGTAGACGCAAAAAAATAGCGAGGCTGGCAACGTCAGTAAATCCACCCCCGCTAGCTCTTGTTCAATGAAACAATTGAGACGCAACTATAAATTGACATGAATAGTTCTAGATCACATCAGCAATTTAGCTTGTTTGTCAGGTTTTGATTGGCGATTTCTCGTCAAATCAGAGTTGCTATGGGGAGTGGATTTTTATCGCATGGTGGCGTTATTATGTTTGTAATAACATTATCGCCTGTAGCGTTATGGATACCCTAAAAATTCGTAAGGTAGGAAATTCTTTAGGAACAACTTTTCCCAAGGAAATTGTAAGCAAGTTTAACTTGGCAGAAGGAGATACCCTATTCGTAACTGAAACCCATGATGGTATTTGCTTAACCCCTTACGATCCAGATTTTGAAGCGGCTATGCAAGCTTTTGACGTCACACGCAAGAAATACCGTAACGCCCTACGGCAGTTAGCGGAATGAACGAACCTAAATGGATACCAGAAAATGCGATCCGATTCATGCATGATGCTTTGATTCGCGAGCATGGTGGTTCCTATGGGGTTCTTGATGCAGGACTACTGACATCTACGCAAGTAAAGCCCAAAAATTTATTTTACTACGGACAGGCTGTAACTCTGTTTGATTTAGCGGCTGCCTATGGTTATGGTTTTGTGAAGAATCACTGCTTTATTGATGGCAATAAGAGAATTGCTCTTGTTGTGGTAGATGTCTTTCTACAGCTAAATGGATTGGAACTGATGGCAGATGAAGCCGAGGCAGCAGCATTTTTTTGGGATTTAGCAGCCAGATCTGGCTCGCCAGAAGCAGAGCAAGCAAGACTATCACAATGGATTTCAGTCCATGTGCGATCGCTGTAAATCAGTTTCTGATTTTGACATACTCACCGAGCTAAAGCAGCGGTGATTCTTATTCATGGTTCACAGAAGTCGGCTTGCTGTATCAGGTTTCCCTTTTATAGTAGAGGCAGTCTTCTCCCCATGCTTTTCCTCTTACGAGGCAGATCCCTAAGGCTCTTAGGTACTGTTAGATCGTACAGATTATTGTTTTTGTTTTTTTGGGTACTTACTTATTTCCCCTAGCTATGTTTTTCTTGGCTTTCGCTACCCAATATTTTGCAGATCTAAACTCTACTTTCTGGTTCAAGGAGTCTTAACAAGCCACCACCATGGGATTTCCAACCAGTATAATTATGGCACAAAAGCCGTGCTAGAAGGGCTTTAGACCCAATTTTCTTGGTAACCCCTGAAATTCCATCGTCTTATTGGGATCTTGATAGCTTTTGTCCTAGAGAATCCCAGGTTACGCACCAGACAAAGTGCGGTAAAGCCAACATTCTGCGCCAACGCCATGGCTCTTTGTAGAGACGATAAACCCACTCTAGATTGTTATCTCGTAACCAATGGGGAGCGCGAGTTTTTAACCCTGCCCAAATATCAAAACTGCCGCCTACACCAATCCAAACAGACTGAGGGCAGAGATGGCGATGCTGCTTAATCCATAGCTCCTGTCTGGGTACGCCCAAGCCAACCAAAATTAGATGGGGTTGTGTTGCCTGCAATTGTTCGCACAGCCATTGTTCGCCACTAGGATCGAAGTAGCCGTGATGGGTTCCCGCGATCGCTAAATTCTCAAACTTTTGCTGCCATTTTTGCGCGACGGTTTCGGTCACCCCCTCAGCCCCGCCAATCAAAAAGACTTGCCATTGATTTTGGGCAGAGGACTGCACGATGCTCTCTGCTAACTCGATCCCCGGACAGCGATCGACCGATTGCCCCTGCGATCGCAAAAATAGCACTACCCCCGCCCCATCGGGCACGACTAACTCTGCTTGCCCCACCACATCTGCCAATTCCGTATTCTGCCGTGATTGCATTGCCATCTCAGCATTGAGGGTGACGACATGGGTTCCCTGCTGCTGCTGCAAGCGCTGCTCTAGCCAGTTTAAATAATTGCTATGAATATGTACGGGCAAATTTAAGACAGAAAATTGCTGCACGAACCTCACCTAGATTGAATCTTGAAAGAACTTAACCATCAAAAATACAATACCCTTGCATCAATGCCACGCGATCGCAAAAAGAATGTTAAGGATTCGGCACTATCGCGGTTAGGGTAACCACCCGCATAAATATAACTGCCACGATTGGATTTAGCGATAAAGGCTGTGGGAATAATTTGCCGCACTCTCAAGAGTTCGTTTGTCCCCCCCGAACTTAGGGGTATCGCCGCAACATAACGATTTTGACCGTTACTAAATCCACCTGTTTCGGTACCTGTGAGTACAGTGTTCCCGCCATAATTGCTTCCATAATTGCTTACGGTTGTGTAGGTCGTCGAACCCGTATAAGCTTGCTGAACGCAGGGAGCGATCGCATTTGAGGCGACGTACTGATATTGAGTCGGATAGGTATATGTATTTGCGACTTGTTGTTGCGTGCGATAAAGGGTTTGCTGGGCAGCCAGTCCCCGACTCTTTAGTTGCTGGGTGACCACATCCGCCGATGCCTGATCGAATGCCCCAGCAATAACTGAGCTTTGCCCATCGACCGAGCCCACAATTGGATTGGATACGACTTGACGAACTAGGTTGAGTGTGGTTTGATCGCTACCGTTTACATAAACAACTACGTTGTCTGACTGTGCTGTAGCCGCAGCGATATTCAGACCGACGCCCGCACCAAAACTTCCCAAACAGGTTAAACCAAGGGTCAAAGCCCTCTTAGCCCAGTTAAACATCCTTATAGCCCTCTTACCGTATCTAAGATTTTATCGCAATTTTTATAGGGGGATAGTTTTGTCTTGTGCGATCGCTACCTTTTGCGGTTGACATAGGTTCACAAACAAGCGCCTGCGATCGCTATAAGATAGGATATGGAGTCTTTTCCAGTTTTATTTATGTCTGACCAAACTACATATTATTTTGTCCTAGCCAGTCGGAAATTCCTGCTGGAAGAAAACCCGTTGCAAGAATCGTTAAAAGAACGCCAGAAAAACTATGCCGAGCGCAAGAAAGCGATCGACTTTTGGTTGGTAGATTCACCAGCATTTTTAGAATCCCCTGAAATGGCAACATTCAAACAGCAATGCCCTCAGCCTGCAGCAGCGGTGATTTCCACCGATATTCAAGTCATTCGCTGGTTAAAACTGCGCCTTGAGTTTGTCGCTACAGGTGAATTTGTAGCCCCTAGCGCTACAATTCCCGACCCGCTTGCATCTTTAGTAAATGCCTAAGTAAATGCCTAGCGATCGCGATCGCTAAATCGGTTTTTACCTCGGTGCTTTACTCCACCGCGCGATCGCGTTGGTAAGCCCAATTGGCAAGGAAGGCAAAAGCACAGCCCGTCCATAGCAACCAAATCAGATGCAGCCAGAAATAGCCGTCGTAGGGCTGTCCTGCCGACCAGAGCACCAGTTGTCCGTAGTGGTAGAAAGGTGAATAGGCGATCGCATCTTGAACGCTCTGAGGAACGGGTAAAGGCAGACCGCAGGTAAACAACGCGATCGGAATGGCTAGACCAGCAATGGAGTCCACACTTTTGGGATTGACCAGATAGCCTAACGCCAAGCCGAAAATCGTAAACGGAATGCTGCCTAACAGTAAACTCGTAAATTCTAGCGATCGCTGTCCCCAAGACTGATCGATGCCAAGTTTCCAAGCTCCTAGCCCCAAGACAATGAGTAGGCTAATCGCCGCGATCGCCAACGACATCACGACCTTCGCCGACAGGTAGGCAAAGGGATGCAAAGGCGTGACGCGCAATAGTTTCAGCCAACCCTCGACCCGCTCGACTGCAACCCGCTTGCCCGTGCGCTCAAAAGCGATCGTCAGCAGACTCAGCCCCGCAAAGAAAATTGGGCCTAACATGCCCAAGCGTTTGTCTGGTGGAAACAAAGCGATCGCACTGGAAAACAGAAAGATACCAATCGCATAGGTGGGCGTTCGCAACAACTGTAGCGACTCTGCCCAAAGTTGCGGAAAAAAACCTCGCGATCGGCTGTCATTCTCATAGGACAACGTTGAGGAGCTCTCTGCTGGCGTATCATTTGCCACACGCAATATGCTCTCCGAATTTGTACCCGCGAAGGAATAAACGGGGATACCGCCCTTCGACATCGCCACCTGTTTAGGCGCTGTCTCGGAAGGAGTTGGCATTTTGCCGATCGCACTCTGCCGATCTTCCTGAATGCGACCATCCTGCAAGGTAATCGTTCGCGTTGCGAGGCTGTTTAACTCCTTCCAGTCAGCTTGATTGTTCGTCACCATCAAGACGGTTTTGCCTTGAAATACACAGAGGTGCAGTTGCTTCCAAAAGTCGGTATAACCCTCAGGATCGAGGTTGCGCGTCGGTTCGTCTAACACGAGCAGATCGGGCTTGCCAGCTAAGGCGAGAGCAAACAACAGGCGCTGTTCTTGTCCGCCAGATAGATCCGCTGCCCAGTCGTTGTGCTTTCCTGCTAAGTTCACCGTATTGAGGATCTCTTCAGTAGAGAGCGCATCGGGGTAGTAACTGCGTACGAGGTCAATTAGTTCCTTAACCCTGAGATTTTTGGGCGGTCTTACCTTCTGCAAGACCACACCTACACGGGTTTTAGCAGCAGGAAGGCGAGGCGATCGCCCCAACAGCAGAGCCGTCCCCGTATCTGGCTGTAACAAGCCGAGGATGACACTGAGCAAGGTGGTTTTGCCCGCGCCATTCGCACCACCCAAGACGACAAATTCCCCTTGTCGAACAGTCAAACTAATCTCTTGGAGAATGACTTTCTGCCCAAAGCGTTTAGAAACGTTCTGAAGTTCGATAAAGTGCATGATTGTTGAAAGCTATACTGCCAGAGAGATCTCCGACTTTTTGGCAAAGTTTAAGATCTTGATTGGCGTGAATCAAAAAAAGTTGGAGATCTAAGAACTGACAAGTCTCAATGCATGAATTGGCTGACGATCCAACCTACGACAAATCCCGCACCAACCGCCACCATCACAGAGGTTCCGAGTGTAGTGGTTAGCACGAGTACGGTTGCAGCACTAGCGCCAAGAGCTAAGATCACGGGTACAGTGGCAACAGGTGCGATCGGGTTACAGCTACTAAAACTAAAGATGCAGTTGTTGCTTCCTTTATTCGCAAACAAGAACATGGTCAGCACCAACACGCCGAGCAGCCCAGCCATGAGGGTGCGATTACCAGACAAGGCAGCCCAGCGCTCCGACAGCCCTGCTATAAGACTCGTACTGGGGGACGACACACCAGACGCAGCAACGTTTTTTGCTTGCAATTCGGGCGATGGAACTGTAGCTTGTGCGGGTTGTGTAGGCTGGACGGCTTTATTAGTCTCAGAAATGCTGGTATCAGGTTTGGAGGAAGACTGCATAGGTATACCTCGTGAGGTCGAAGTGATAACTTTTACACTTTACGAGACACTGGCAGCTTTGGCGAAAAATTTAACGAAAAACCACACTGCGACACCAAGACCAACCGTGACGATCGCTGGGGCTCCAGCTATGGCAGAGACGATCGCGACAGCCGTACCTGCGGCAGCTCCTACGGTATTAGGGGACATTTTGTCGCTAGGCTTGCGATCGCGGCTAGTTGCAACGCGATTTTTCTGTGATTTAGAACTGGTGCGATCGCTCTGATGATTCTGATTGCTATGGGATGTCAACCAACTAGGAACGAGCGATTCCCCTCTTGGGGATACGTTCCGCCGCTGCGCCGTACGATCTTCTTTAGGATGGCATTTGGCAGGCAATGTACCGTTCCACGAAACGATCGGAGCGCAGGAATGCTGAATTTCCCAAGTAATGCCACTCAGGAAAAGCGTCCACAGCAAAAACAGAATTCCCACAATGGCTTTTGTGGCGATTCCCGCCGATTGCCTAGGTAGAGGTTGTGTTGTTTCTACGGAAGGCTGCATGGTTTTGGGTAACAGATCAGTTGTCCGATCTTAGCAAGCTTGTAATCGTTAAACCGAATTCACGTTCAATAACTTTTACAAATTTAGCGTGGAAGCAACGAGATGAGCGCAGGCAAAACCTGAAAATGCCACGGCATTTAAACCCTGCCCGGGAAAAGTACTATCCCCTACACAGTAAAGATCGGGAATTGAGGTGCGGTTAAACGGCATGCCCAATAGTCCCATCAACTTACGCTGGGGAATTGGGCCATAGGTTCCATCTATCCTTCCTAAAAAACGTCTATGCGTGCGGGGCGTTCCCACTTCTTGGTAATCGAGATTTTGGCTCAGGGTCGGAAAAATCCGTTCTAGCCGAGCAATCAGCTTAGAGGCTGCCTCTTCCTTGCGATGTTCGTATTCTGAGGGACTCAAGCCTTCCCAGTCACTAATCCAACTAGGTGTAAAGGTATGGACGATGTGGTGTTCTGCTGGCGCAAGACTCGGATCGAGCAGGGTGGGAATTGACACAAAAATTGTGCCTTCAGATTTTTGCATATCTGCCCAATCTTCGAGCAGGATGTGGTGGCAGGCTGAGTCCGATGGAATTGCTTCCGATTTAACGCCTAAATGTAAGCTCAAGAAACTTGGGGATTTTTGATATCGCTGCTGCCATCTTTGTTCAGAACTAGGCATCGTCTCATCTTTGAGCAGATATTCAAAGGTATCCCATCGGGTGGCATTGGACACGACACGTTGCGCTGTCAGGGTTTCACCATTGGAGAGCTTTACAACGATCGCGCCATTTTTTGCCTTCGATTTCGGGATCACCTGCGTCACTCTGACCCCGTAGCGAATTTCGCTGCCTGCTTTTTCTAAGCCATCTACTAGGGTTTCGGCAATTTTGCCAACGCCTCCCTTAGGATAGTTAATGCCGCCATAGTGGCGATCGCTAAACACCATACCTGCATTAATCATCGGTGTTTTGTCCGCAGGCACGACCGACCAGCAATAACACTCCATATCAATGAACTTCAGCAGTTCGGGATCGGAAATATAGCGTTTTGCCACATCGCCAACATTCTGGGGCAGATATTTCACCAATCCCAAACAAGCCATGGGATTTTGAAAGAATACCCGCATCAAATAACGGAACTCTTCTAAGGACAATAGCTCAATCGCATTGAGACAATTAAATACTTTCCAGCATTCATCATAAAATTTGCGAATGCCTTGGCGTTCGTGGGGAAAGCGATCGCCTAACGCTTGAATAAATTTCTCATAGGAGCGATCGACCTTAATATCTAAGCGATCGGGCAGATGGTAGTGAATTTGGACATCGTCTGGAATCGTTTCGAGTTGAACCTTGACGGCGTCTAAGGCACGGGTGAGGAGATTGGTCGTGCCCTGCTTACCAAAGCCAAAGATCATCGATGCCCCCACATCAAAGCGATATCCTTCCCTTTCAAAGTAGCCCGCACTCCCCCCTGGAATTAGGTATTTCTCTAGGACTAAAACCTTAACCCCTTTAGCGGCGAGTTGGGTTGCCGTGACTAGCCCACCAATACCTGAGCCAATCACAATTACATCTGCATCAAACATTTATATTTTTCGTCTTTGTTTAGTGGTTTGTGGGGTCCTACGCGATCGCATAGGTTTGGGCTGTCTAAAATCTTAACTTTTTTCTACTTTGACCCCTTTCCAAAAAGCAATATAGCCCTTGATCTGTTTGGCAGCATCTTTAGGCTCAGGGTAATACCACGCAGCATCGGGATTTGCCTTGCCATCTACCTCAATCGTGTAATAACTGGCAACCCCTTTCCAACCACAGGTGGTATGGGTATTACTGGGTTTGAAATATTCGGCTTTAATCGCGTCAGGTGGAAAATATTGATTGCCCTCAACCACTTCACATTTATCACTTTCAGCCAGCACAACACCGTTCCAAGTTGCCTTTGTCATCGTAAATATTTTGTAAGTTTCTTGTTATTTTTTAAGTCTGTTACTATTTTAATTGGGATGGTATGTAGTTTTAGGCTCTTTCTTGCGAGGGGTTGCCTAACAGCACGAATGTTCTGTGAAATATAATGGATGCAATCTATCTGTAAATGCCAGATAGTTGGCAATAGGCTACTTTCAAAAGATTTGTTGAAAAAGCATTTTACCGTTTGGCTTTCATCTGTTTAGAATTTTGAGTTGAATTTTGCGAGGCTATGGTTATGTCTACAAAAATGTTTGCTTTAGGATTGGCTAGCTGTACCGCGATCGCCTGTTCGTTGACAGTTTTAGGAATGGGGCGAGTTGAAGCTCAAACGACACCGGGTGCTACTACGCTATCTGACCAGACGTTAAAAGACGGGCAACAACTAGGTGGCTCAGCCTACACGATCACAGGTAGCAATCTAAATCTCATGCAACTGATCCACAATGCCCAGTTGAATGGAGGGCGATCGTCCGATCAGTTCCGCGAAGAGCAAAATGATTCTCTCAACAGTGCCGTTGAAGGATTTAAAGCTCAAAGGAACCAAGAGTTAAAACTTACCCCCGCAACTTTTAGCTCTGGTAATACAAAGTAAAAGGGGAACTTAGCAAAATAAATCTGTAAAGTCTTCCAATCAGATTACCTAACCTTTAAATCTCATCAAATTAGCCTATAACTCAGAAGTTAAAAACTGCTGAGTTATAGGCTCGTCTACTTATACTTTAGTTTGGACTAATCGGCAGCAAGGCAAGAGCAACAGAAAGGCACGAGA